>CANFNO010000015.1 GCA_947447845.1 Burkholderiales bacterium
AGGCGGACAGGTTTTGCTTGCAAGGTCATGAAGTGAATGGGGTCCGCGAAAAGGGAGAAATTACTTGCCGATGGCGCCAGCAAAGGCGTTGATGATGGCGCGGATCGGCTCCTGCTTGAGCTTCAGGGCAGCCTGATTCACTACCAACCGTGAGCTGATGTCCATGATGCGTTCTACTTCCACCAGATGATTTGCCTTCAGCGTGTTGCCAGTGGACACGAGATCGACAATGGCATCGGCCAGACCCACAAGTGGCGCCAGCTCCATGCTGCCGTAGAGTTTGATCAGGTCCACGTGCACGCCTTTGGAGGCAAAAAAATCGCGCGCAATAGACACGTATTTGGTCGCCACTTTCAGGCGTGAGCCCTGCTTGACGGCCGATGCGTAGTCAAAGTCAGCACGCACCGCCACGCTGATGCGGCACTTGGCAATCTGCAAGTCCAGCGGTTGATACAGACCTTGGCTACCGTGTTCGAGCAAAGTGTCTTTACCGGTAATGCCCATGTCGGCACCACCATACTGCACATAGGTGGGGACGTCGCTAGCACGCACCACGAGAACGCGCACATTGGGCTGATTGGTATCCAAAATCAACTTGCGAGACTTTTCGGGGTCGTCCAGCACCTCGATGCCTGCTGCCTTCAGCAAGGGCACCGTCTCCTCGAAGATGCGGCCTTTGGAGAGAGCGAGGGTAATCATGTTGGTTCAGAAGTTTTGAGCGCCGCCGGGCCGCCCCAAGGCGCGAAGGCACCCTCGGGGGGCAGTACAGCACACGTAGTGGCAAGCGTGGGGGTCATTTTGTGCGCTCAATGTCGGCGCCGATGGCGCGCAACTTTGCTTCCATCTGGTCGTAACCACGGTCCAGGTGATAAATACGGTCGACCAAAGTTTCGCCCTCGGCCACCAAACCGGCAATGACAAGGCTGGCCGATGCGCGCAGGTCGGTCGCCATAACAGTGGCACCTGACAACTTTTCCACACCCTCAATCACCGCGACTTTGCCATCAATCTGAATATGCGCGCCTAGACGCACCATCTCATTGACGTGCATGAAGCGATTTTCAAAAATAGTCTCCGTCACCTTCGACGGGCCCTGCGACACAGCATTTAGCGCCATGAACTGCGCCTGCATGTCGGTGGGAAAACCGGGGTACTCGGTCGTGCGGAAGCTTTGCGCTTTCAGGCGCCCTTGTGACTGCACGCGAATACCATCCTCCAGCGCGGTAACGGTTGCACCGGCATCGCGCAGTTTGTCAATGACAGCGTCCAAATGCTCGGCGCGGCCGTGCTTTAAAAACACATCACCGCCGGTGGCAGCGACTACGCACAAAAAGGTACCGGTCTCGATACGGTCGGCCACCACCTGGTGGCTGCAGCCGTGCAGGGATTCAACGCCCTGGATGCGGATACGGCTGGTGCCATGGCCTTCAATCTTCGCGCCCATGCTGATCAATAGCTCGGCCAAGTCGGGAATTTCCGGCTCCTGGGCAGCGTTCTCCAACAAGGTTTCTCCCTCAGCCAAGGCCGCCGCCATCAAGAAGTTCTCGGTGCCGGTCACGGTGACCATGTCGGTCGCGATGCGCGCACCCTTGAGGCGCGTGCGGCCATGCGCAAGTTTGGCAACCATGTAGCCGTGTTCCACATCAATCACGGCGCCCATAGCAGTCAGACCTTTCAGGTGCTGATCGACAGGGCGTGAGCCAATGGCGCAACCGCCTGGCAGCGATACCTTGGCGTGGCCAAAACGCGCCAGCAAGGGACCCAGTGCGAGCACAGAAGCACGCATGGTTTTCACCAGTTCATAAGGCGCTTCCGGGTTGTTCAGGGCACCCGCATTGAGCACCACCGAGCCATCGGGCTGCACTTCAGCATTGACACCCATGTTGCGGATCAGCTTGAGCATCGTGGACACGTCCTGCAGGCGCGGCACGTTGTGCAATGTCAATATGTCGGCGGTCAAAAGTGCAGCGCACAGTTCAGGCAGGGCGGCATTCTTGGCGCCAGAAATCAGCACTTCGCCGTTCAATTGGCGGCCACCACGAATCAGTAATTTGTCCATCAGGCTTGCCTGGCCCACTCGGCCGGTGTAAATGTTTTCATTGAAAGTGCATGGACTTCATCGGTCTTCATGCGGTTACCCAACGTGGCGTAGACCTGCTGGTGGCGCTGGATGGCGCGCTTGCCTTCGAATGCAGTGGACACGATGGTGGCATACCAATGGCGGCCATCGCCCTCCATCAAGCATTGCTCGCACGGCAGTCCGGCGGTAATCAGGGTTTTGAGTTCTTCTGCGGTCATGAGAGGTGCGGGCAAGCCCAAGAATTGATCGTGAAAATTTAGCTACGAATCTTGTAACCGGTGCGTAGAAGTTGCAAGGCAATCAGACTGACCAGCAGCAGGGTCGAACCCACAACCGCAAAGCTAAGCCACGGAGAAACATCACTAACACCGAAAAAGCCGTATCGGAAACCGTCAATCATGTAGAAAAACGGATTGAAGCTACTGACACCCTGCCAAAAAGGCGGCAACGAGTGGATGGAATAGAACACGCCGCTCAAGAAAGTCATGGGCATGATTACAAAATTCTGGAAAGCTGCAAGCTGGTCAAATTTCTCAGCCCACAAGCCAGCGATCAGACCCAATGTTCCCATGAGCGCTGCGCCCATTACGGCGAACAAAAGTATCCACAACGGGGCTTCAAAACTGATGGGCGTAAAGAAGGCCGATACGGCAAACACGCCAAGTCCCACCACAAGCCCACGCAATACCGACGCTCCCACGTAGGCCACAAACCAATGCACGTAAGACAGCGGCGTAAGCAACAGAAACACCAGATTGCCCATTACCTTGCTCATGATGAGCGAAGACGAACTGTTGGCAAAAGCGTTTTGCAGCAAACTCATCATGGCCAAGCCCGGAACCAGAAAGGCGGTGTAGCCAATCTTGTCGTACACCTTGACGTGGTTCTCTAGCGCATGGCCGAAGATCAGCAGATACAGCATGGCCGTCAACACCGGGCCGGCGATGGTCTGAAACGCAACTTTCCAGAAGCGCAACGACTCTTTGTAAAGAAGGGTTTGCCAGCCGGTCATGCCGTAACCCCGGTCGCGTGAACAGAGCCTTTGTTCTGCGCCATCACATCCAGAAAAACATCTTCCAAGTCGGCTTTTCGAATTTCAATGTCATGCGCCACCAACCCGGCTTCTCGAACTGCCGCCAGGTAACGCTCAATCTCCAAGGCATCATTTGCAGGGAACTGCACAATCCGCCCGGTAACCCGTGCCTTGTCAGCCAATGCTTTGGGCAGTTCTTCGTCGAGCTTAAATCGCAGCACATTGCTGGATGCCGCCTTAAGCAAATCACTGGTTTTGTCGAGCGCCACGATACGACCCGTCTTGAGCATCGCGATGCGGCCGCACAGGGCCTCGGCCTCTTCCAGGTAATGGGTGGTGAGCAGGACGGTGTGGCCTTCGCGGTTAAGTTTGGCGATGAACTGCCATAGTGTCTGACGCAATTCCACGTCCACACCCGCTGTCGGTTCGTCCAGCACGATGACCGGTGGTTTGTGCACCAATGCTTGCGCCACCAGCACACGGCGCTTCATGCCGCCGGAGAGCTGACGCATATTGGCGTTGGCTTTGTCGGCCAGACCCAGACTCTCAAGCAGTTCATCAATCCAGGCCCCGTTGTTCTTGATGCCGAAGTAACCAGACTGAATGTGCAGCAGTTCGCGCACGTTGAAAAAAGGATCAAACACCAACTCTTGTGGCACTACGCCCAGGCTGCGTCGCGCTGCCGCAAAGTCGGTCTGGACGTCATGGCCCAGCACACTTACGCGCCCGCTGGTGGCACGTGTGAGACCGGCCAACACACTGATCATGGTGGTTTTGCCGGCTCCATTGGGTCCCAACAGGCCAAAAAATTCGCCTTGCTGAATATCGAGACTGACGCCGTCAAGGGCCAGAAAGGTGCTACCAGATTCGCTGTTCTTGGAAGACTTGGGCGACGGATAAGCTTTGGAGACGGATTGGAAAGAAATAGCGGTCATGAGAGACCGCTATTTTACCCGTGATAGCTAGGGTCGACCCGCACAGGGTCTAGGCTGCGGTGAGCAGGCCTTCAATACCGTACAAGGCGGCTAGATCACGGAGTCGGTCCGGGAGTCCTTTAACCGCAAATAATTTGCCAGCCCGGGCACATTCACGGCGCACCGCCAGCAACACGGCCAAGGCCGACGAGTCGAAATTATTCAGAGGTGCTGCATCCACCACGACCTGATTGTCAGCCTCGCGCTGAACATCCTGCGTCAGCTTTTCCAGGCAGTCACTTGCCTGATTTTGGGTAAGGATGGAAGGCAAAACTAGCATATCAAGACTTTTTAGAGTTGGAATTGGCTCTATTGCGTTCTACCAGTGTGGTGATCAAGCCGTCAAGTCCCTTTGCATTGATTTCAGCTGAAAACTGGCTTTTATAGTTTTCCACCAGCCAGACACCCAATACGTTAATGTTGTAAATCTTCCAGCCAGTCCCCTGACCAGGCGTTTTAACCAGGCGGTAGTCGAGTTGAATCGGATCGCCGCTGCCCTTTACCTCAGAGCGAACGATGACTTCTTTGTCCTCGGGGCTGGCGCGCAGGGGTTTCATGGCAATGACCTGGTCGCTCACCTGGCCGAGCGCGCCAGCATAAGTGCGGACAAGCAGAATCTTGAACTCGTCTTGCAGGCGCTTTTGTTGTTCGGGCGTAGCCTGGCGCCAAGCCGGTCCTACTGATGAGGCGGTCATGCGCTGAAAGTCCAAGTTGGGCAAAATCTTGGCATCGACCAACGCCACGATCTTGGTCAGATCACCGGCACGCATAGCTTTGTCAGCTTTAATGGAGTCCAGCACCTCCACTGACAGGCGTTTGATCATTGCATCGGGAGCTTCATCGTCAGCGCGTGCTTGCAGTCCGACGCACAAGCCGGCCAGCAGGGTAAAACCGATAAGTACCTTACGCAAAAATTCTCGTTTCATGGTCTATTTTTTTGTAGAAAACATGTTTCGCATTATGGACTCGACTTCTTTTTCCTACATTTAGATGCGGTAAAGCTTGTATCAAGGCTCGCTATCTTCCTCGGGCGGATTGCCGTCGTACTGAATATTTCGCTGGCGCTGGAAGTAGGCATCGCGTCGGAAGGAATAAGCGTCCAGCGCTGCACCTTCCAACACGTCACCTGCGTTGAGGTATTTGGCCCGTAGATCCACCACATCGACAATCGGCAGCAAAGTGCGGGTTTCCTGATCGCCAATGTTGTACACCGGCATGCCACGACTATCTATGGGCATGCCAGCAACTTCTCGCAGCGTACGCGGCCCGAACAAAGGCAGCACCACATAGGGCCCTGGAGGCACGCCCCAGCGCCCTAAAGTCAAACCAAAGTCAGCCGTGTGACGTTCAATATTCAGTTCACTGGCGACATCCAGAACTCCCAAAAGGCCAATGGTGCTGTTGACCATAACCCGCCCCACACTGTCGCTGAACTCATTGCCACGCCCCTGCAAGCCATTGTTTACAGCGGACCAGACGTCTTCTAGGTTATTAAAAAAGTTGCCTACGCCCTTGCGCAACCAATTCGGTGTAATTGCACGATAACCCGTTGCCACGGGCTTGATCACGGCTTTGTCCGCAACATCATTGAAGCCAAAAATAGTGCGATTGAATGATTCCAGCGGATCACGCGCGTTGGGCTGGGCCACAGTGGCGCAGCCTTGCAATGCCAATAACAAGGTCAGCAACACGATGCGCCAGACAGGCACGCAAAATCCCGCCGGTCTCATGGCTTGGCCTTGTCGGCAGAAGGTCCGTCCGCTGCCTTGCTATAGAGGAATTGGCTGATCAGGTTTTCCAGCACCACGGCAGACTGCGTGCTGCTAATGGCATCGCCTGCCGCGAGGTTTGCCGAGTCGGAACCGGCTTCGATGCCGACGTACTGCTCGCCCAAGAGTCCGCTGGTCAAAATCTTGAGTGAACTGTCCTTGGGAAAGGTGTAGCGCTTATCCATAGACAAGGTCACCTTGGCCTGAAATGTCTTGTCATCAAAGCCAATTCCATCCACATGGCCGACCACGACGCCACTGCTTTTGACCGCCGCTTTGGACTTTAGACCGCCAATATTGTCGAACTTGGCCGTGACCTGGTAGCCCTTGTCAAAGCTGATGGTCAGCAAATTGGCCGCCTGCAGTGCCAGAAACACCAGCGCTGCGCCGCCTAGCAGCACAAACAGGCCCACCCATACATCCGTGTTGGAGCGTTGCATGTCTTCTTCCTCCTAAATACTAAACATCATTGCGGTCAGGACAAAGTCAAGACCCAGTACAGTGAGTGACGCCATCACCACCGTTCGTGTGGTTGCATGGGCCACTCCCTCGGGCGTGGGTTGCGCTTCATAGCCTTGCAGCAGCGCGATAAAGCTGACCGCAAAGCCGAAAACGATGCTCTTGATGGTGCCATTGCCAACGTCTTTCCATACATCCACACCGCCCTGCATCTGACTCCAGAACGAGCCAGCATCAATACCGATCAGCGGCACGCACACCACCCAACCGCCCAACACACCTACGGCGCTGAACACGGCCGCAAGCAGAGGCATTGCAATCACCGCGCCCCAAAAGCGAGGTGCCAGAATACGTTGAATCGGGTCCACCGCCATCATTTCCATGGCGCTGAGTTGCTCACCAGCCTTCATCAAACCAATTTCAGCGGTAAGTGAAGTACCCGCCCGCCCGGCGAACAACAGGGCCGTAATCACCGGCCCGAATTCGCGCACCAAGCTCAAGCTGATGAGCATGCCAACTGACTCGGCCGCGCCAAAGCGCTGCAGGCCGTAGTAATACTGCAAGCCCATGACAAAGCCGACGAACGCGCCCGACACCGCAATGATGGCCAACGAGTAGTTGCCCATGAAATGGATCTGGTCGCGTAGCAGCCTCGGCCGCTTAAGCGTCGCACCGATAGAGGCCAGCAAGCTCAAGAACAAGCGCGCACCAAACCCCATATCGGCCAGTTTGCTGCGCACCGAAAATCCTAGCTCGGACGGCTTGTACCAACTCATCGCGTTGCCCCTTGTGAAAAGTCGGCATCCACAGTGTCGGCAGGATAATGAAATCGCACAGGCCCCTCGGGCAAGGCGTTGACAAACTGGTGCACCAACGGGTTATCGCTATGGCGCACTTCTTCGGGTGTGCCCTGGGCAGCAATCTTTCCGTTGGCAATGATGATGACCTGGTCGGCAATGTGAAAGGTCTCTTCCAGATCATGCGACACCACGATGCTGGTCAGGCCCATGGCGTCGTTGAGTTGGCGGATCAACCGTGCAGCGGTGCCAAGCGAAATCGGGTCCAGGCCGGCAAAGGGCTCGTCGTACATCACCAACTCGGGGTCCAGCGCAATAGCGCGAGCCAGGGCAATGCGCCGCGCCATGCCACCGGACACCTCTGACGGCATCAAGTCACGCGCGCCGCGCAAGCCGACAGCGTTGAGCTTCATCAGCACCACATCGCGGATCAAATCTTCTGAGAGACCGGTGTGCTCACGCAAGGGAAAAGCCACATTGTCAAAGACACTTAAGTCGGTGAACAGGGCGCCAAACTGGAACAGCATGCCCATACGCCTGCGCGCCATGTACAGGGCATCGCGGTCCATATGGCCCACATCCAAAACCTCGCTGGAATCTTTCAGGCCATGCAACAACACCTTGCCTTGTTGCGCCTTGTGTTGCCCACCGATCAGTCGCATAACGGTGGTCTTGCCACCACCCGACGCGCCCATGAGTGCCGTCACCTTGCCACGTGGAATGGTGAAGGACACGTCATCCAGGATCAGGCGCTCGCCGTAACCGAAGCGGACGTTCTGAAATTCAACGAGGGAAGTAGACGAAGTTGTTGCCATAAAAAAACAAAAGCCAGCGTAAATCTGGCTTTTGCATCATAAGGGAAAACGCTTAGCCCAGTGCCGGGTGGCCCCAAACCGGGCAGCGCCCCTTTGGGGCAGCGTTCCACGCCCTGCGGGGGCGCTAGTGGCAGATAACTTCATCGAGGCAGGACGCTGCTGCCCATCAGGAATTCGTCGACTGAGCGCGCGGCTTGGCGGCCTTCCCGAATCGCCCACACCACCAGACTCTGGCCGCGGCGCATATCACCCGCTGCAAAAACCTTGGGCACATTGGTGGCATAGCAACCGGCAGCTTCGGTCGTTGCCTTGGCATTGCCACGGCCATCCTTGTCGACACCAAAGGCTTCCAGCACGGTGGCCACCGGATTTACAAAGCCCATTGCCAGCAGCACCAGGTCAGCTTTCAGGATCTTTTCGGAACCGGCGACTTCAACCATCTTGCCGTCTTTCCACTCCACTTGCACCGTCTTCAGACCAGTGACCTTGCCTTTTTCACCGATGAACTCTTTGGTGGAAATGGCAAACACGCGCTCGCAGCCTTCGTCATGGCTGGAACTGGTGCGCAGCTTGAGCGGCCAGTAGGGCCAGGTCATGGGGCGGTTTTCTTCCACTGGTGGTTGTGGCATTACTTCAAACTGGGTGACACTCACAGCGCCGTGGCGATTGCTGGTGCCCACGCAGTCCGATCCGGTGTCGCCGCCACCGATGACGATGACATGTTTGCCATCGGCACGCAATTGGCCTTTGAGCTTGTCGCCAGCGTTAACCTTATTTTGCTGCGGCAGGAATTCCATCGCAAAGTGGATGCCGTCCAATTCACGTCCCGGCACCGGCAGGTCGCGCGACTGCTCTGACCCACCGGTCAGCAGAACTGCATCGAAATCTTTGTTGAGTTGGTCGGCAGAAATGGTTTCTTTGGCCCAGTTAGTGACCTTGGAGCCCTTGGGCATCTCACCCACCAGCACGCCAGTACGAATTGTTACTCCCTCAGCCTTGAGCTGCTCGGCACGGCGGTCGATGTGCGACTTTTCCATCTTGAAGTCAGGGATGCCGTAGCGCAGCAGGCCACCGACGCGATCGTTCTTTTCGAACAGGGTCACGTCGTGACCAGCGCGCGCCAATTGCTGTGAAGCAGCCAAGCCTGCGGGGCCAGAGCCGACTACCGCAACTTTTTTGCCTGTCTTGGTCTTGGCTGGCTGCGCCACCACCCAGCCTTCGTGCCAGGCGCGGTCAATGATGGCGTGCTCAATCGACTTAATGCCCACCGCTTCTTCATTCACATTCAGCGTGCAGGCTGCCTCGCAGGGTGCGGGGCAGATACGACCTGTGAATTCGGGGAAGTTGTTGGTGCTGTGCAGCACTTCGATAGCGGACTTCCAGTCGCTTCGATAAACCAGATCGTTGAAATCCGGAATGATGTTGTTGACCGGGCAGCCGTTGTTGCAAAACGGTGTGCCGCAGTCCATGCAGCGCGCGGCCTGCTTGTTGGCCTGGGCATCGTCCAGTCCGATGACAAATTCCTTGTAATTCTTGAGGCGCTCGGCGACAGGCTTGTAGCCCTCTTCGATTCGCTCAAACTCCATGAATCCCGTGATCTTTCCCATATTCACTCCTTGGCGACCCGCCGCACACGCGACGGGCCATTAGCTGTTGAACCTTGTTACTGGCGAGCCTTATTTGGCAGCGACGGCTTCCTGCTTGGCCGCAGCGGGTGCAGCCTTGACAGCCGCCGCTACCTTGCGGGCATGAATCTCGCCCAGTGCGCGCTTGTACTCGTTGGGGAATACCTTGACGAACTTCAGACGCGAAGTCTCCCAGTTGTCCAGCAGTTCGCGCGCGCGCTTGCTGCCGGTCCAGCGGTTGTGGTCTTCCAGCAACTTGCGCAACTGCGCCTCGTCGCTTTCGCCACGGTGCCAGATGCCCTTATCCACATTGGCTTCCTGCTCAGTGGCCGTCAGCACCTTGTCCATGCTGACCATGGCAGTGTTGCAGCGGTTGGCAAACTGACCATCCTCGTCAAACACGTAGGCCACGCCTCCACTCATACCGGCTGCGAAGTTGCGTCCAGTCTTACCCAAGACAGCCACGGTGCCGCCCGTCATGTACTCACATCCATGGTCACCCGTGCCTTCGACCACCGCTGTGGCACCCGATAGACGTACGGCAAAACGTTCGCCGGCCACACCGCTGAAGAAGGCTTCTCCGGTAGTGGCGCCATACATGACGGTGTTGCCAACGATGGTGTTCTTGATGGCATCGCCACGGAAATCAATGCTGGGGCGTACCACGATTCGGCCGCCCGACAAGCCTTTGCCGGTGTAGTCGTTGGCATCGCCGATCAGGTACATGGTGATGCCCTTGCACAGGAATGCACCAAAAGACTGACCACCAGTGCCTTCGAGCTGGATGCGGATGGTGTCATCCGGCAGGCCTTCCGGGTGCACCTTGGTTACCGCGCCTGAGAGCATGGCACCGACGGAGCGGTTAACGTTGCGCGCCACTTCCATGAATTGCACGCGCTCGCCCTTGTCGATGGCAGCGCGGCTCTTGGCGATCAGCACATTGTCCAGTGCCTTTTCCAGGCCATGGTCTTGCGTCATCGTCTGGAAGCGTGGAACTTCGGGGCCTACTTGCGGTTGGGCGAAGAGGCGACCGAAATCCAGACCGCTAGCCTTCCAGTGCTCAATGCCCTTGCGGGTGTCGAGCAGATCGGAGCGGCCGATCAGTTCGTCAAACGTGCGCATGCCGAGTTGGGCCATGATCAGGCGCACTTCTTCTGCGATAAAGAAGAAGTAGTTCACCACGTGCTCGGGCTTGCCTGAGAACTTGGCACGCAGTACCGGGTCTTGTGTGGCCACGCCCACCGGGCAGGTGTTGAGGTGGCACTTGCGCATCATGATGCAGCCTTCCACCACAAGCGGGGCCGTGGCGAAACCGAATTCGTCGGCACCCAGCAGGGCGCCAATGACGACGTCGCGGCCGGTTTTCATCTGGCCGTCAGCCTGCACGCGGATGCGACTGCGCAAACGGTTCAGCACCAAGGTCTGCTGTGTCTCTGCCAGACCAATTTCCCAAGGACTGCCGCAATGCTTGATGGACGACCAGGGCGAGGCACCCGTGCCGCCATCGTGTCCGGCGATCACCACATGGTCGGCCTTGCACTTGGCCACACCGGCAGCGATGGTGCCAACGCCAATTTCGGAGACCAGCTTGACGCTGATGCCGGAGTGCGGCGCGACATTCTTCAGATCGTGAATCAGCTGAGCCAGATCTTCGATGGAATAAATGTCATGGTGCGGCGGGGGCGAAATCAGGCCCACGCCAGGCACAGAGTGGCGTAGCTTACCGATGTATTCGGACACCTTTCCGCCAGGCAGTTGCCCGCCCTCGCCCGGCTTGGCGCCCTGAGCCATCTTGATCTGGATCTGGTCGGCACTCGACAGATATTCAGCCGTGACACCAAAGCGACCTGACGCGACTTGCTTGATGCGTGAACGCAAGCTGTCACCCGCCTGCAGCGGCAGATCAACCTCTACGTTCTCCGCGCCAATCACGCTCTTCAAGGTGTCGCCGAGCTTGATCGGGATGCCCTTAAGTTCGTTGCGATAGCGTGCCGAATCCTCGCCGCCTTCACCGGTGTTGCTCTTGCCGCCAATGCGGTTCATGGCCACTGCCAGCGTGGCATGCGCCTCGGTGGAGATCGATCCCAGCGACATGGCCCCCGTGGCAAAACGCTTCACGATTTCCTTGGCTGACTCAACCTCATCTACGGGGATAGCCTTGGTCGGATCGAGCTTGAACTCAAACAGACCGCGCAGAGTAAGGTGCCGCTTGCTTTGGTCATTGATAAGTTGGGCGTATTCCTTGTAGGTGTTCCAGTTGTTGGCTCGGGTGCTGTGCTGGAGTTTGGCAATCGCATCGGGCGTCCACATGTGCTCTTCACCGCGAACGCGCCAGGCATATTCACCACCGGTTTCCAGTGCGTTGGCCAGCACTGGGCTGTCACTAAAGGCGGCATCGTGCATGCGGATGGCTTCTTCGGCGATATCAAACACGCCAATACCCTCGACACGGCTAGGTGTACCTGTGAAGTACTTGGCCACTGTCTCTGTGGACAGGCCAATGGCTTCAAACAGTTGTGCCCCGCAGTAGCTCATGTAGGTGCTGACACCCATCTTGGACATGATCTTGGACAGCCCCTTGCCCACGGCCTTGACGTAGTTGTAGATGGCCTTTTCGGCACTCAGGTCGCCCGGCAGGTCTTTGTGGATATTGGCCAGGGTTTCCATGGCCAGGTAGGGGTGCACAGCTTCTGCGCCATAACCAGCCAACACCGCGAAGTGATGCACTTCGCGCGCTGTGCCAGTCTCCACCACCAGCCCAGCGGTGGTGCGCAAGCCTGCAATCACCAGGTGCTGGTGGATAGCGGACAGGGCTAGGAGCGCGGGAATGGCCACCTGAGTGGCGTTGATATTGCGGTCGCTGATGATCAGGATATTTTTGCCACCCTTGATGGCGTCCACCGCTTCAGCACAAAGGGAGGCAAGCTTCGCTTCCACGCCTTCATGACCCCAGGCCAGCGGATAGGTAATGTCCAGCGTGTAGCTGCGGAACTTGCCCTGGGTGTGGGTCTCGATATCGCGCAATTTGGCCATGTCTTCAAAGTTCAGCACCGGCTGAGAAACTTCTAGGCGCATGGGAGGGTTGACCTGGTTGATATCCAACAGGTTCGGCTTTGGGCCAATGAAGGACACCAGGGACATGACGATCGCTTCACGGATGGGGTCGATCGGCGGATTGGTCACCTGAGCAAACAACTGCTTGAAGTAGTTGTACAGCGGCTTGTTTTTGTCAGACAGCACGGCCAGCGGGCTGTCATTGCCCATGGAACCAATGGCCTCTTCGCCGGCCGTGGCCATGGGAGCGATCAAAAACTTCAGATCTTCCTGGGTGAAGCCGAAGGCCTGCTGGCGGTCCAGCAAGGAGACTTGATCGGTCACGCGCTTGTGCTCGACACCTGCCACCATGTCTGACAAAGCCCTGGGCGTACGGCGCTCGATAAAGCACACGTCATCCAACTTGATGCGCAGGTTTTCAATCCACTGCTTGTAGGGCTTGCTGTTGGCCAGATTGGCCTTCAACTCTTCGTCGTCAATCATGCGGCCCTGCTCCAGATCGATCAGGAACATCTTGCCGGGTTGCAAACGCCATTTGCGAACAATCTTGTTTTCCGGCACCGGCAGCACGCCGGATTCGGAACCCATGATCACCAGGTCGTCATCGGTAATGCAGTAGCGCGATGGACGCAGGCCATTGCGGTCCAGGGTGGCGCCAATCTGGCGGCCGTCGGTGAAGACGATAGAGGCCGGGCCATCCCAGGGCTCCAGCATCGCGGCATGGTATTCATAAAACGCGCGGCGACGCGGATCCATCGTGCTGTGCTGCTCCCAGGGTTCAGGGATCATCATCATCACGGCCTGGCTGATTGGGTAGCCCGCCATGGTCAGCAACTCGAGGCAGTTGTCAAATGTTGCGGTATCGGATTGACCAGCAAAGCTGATGGGGTACAGCTTTTGCAGGTCCGGACCCAGCACCGGGGAGGACATCACGCCTTCGCGTGCCTTCATCCAGTTGTAGTTGCCCTTGACGGTGTTGATTTCACCGTTGTGCGCTACATAGCGGTAAGGGTGGGCCAAGGGCCACTCAGGGAAGGTATTGGTAGAAAAGCGCTGGTGCACCAGCCCCAACGCCGACACGCAACGTACGTCCTCAAGATCCTTGTAATACACGCCCACTTGGTCCGCCAGCAGCAAGCCCTTGTAGACCACGGTCCTGCTTGACATGCTGGGCACGTAATATTCTTTGGAGTGCTTGAGCTTGAGCGCCTGGATGTGAGCGCTAGCCGTCTTGCGAATCACGTACAGCTTGCGCTCCAGTGCGTCCTGCACGATGACGTCGGTACCGCGACCAATGAATACCTGACGCAAAACGGGCTCTTTCTCGCGTACCGTGGGCGACATTGGCATATCACGGTTGACCGGAACGTCGCGCCAGCCCAACAAAACCTGGCCTTCTGCCTTGATGGCGCGTTCCATCTCCTGCTCGCAAGCCAGACGTGAAGCGTGCTCCTTGGGCAAAAAGATCATGCCCACGCCATATTCACCCGGCGCAGGCAAGGTGACGCCTTGGGCCCACATTTCTTCCCGGTACAGGGCGTCCGGCAATTGAATCAGGATACCTGCGCCATCACCCATCAGCGCGTCAGCGCCAACGGCACCCCGGTGGTCGAGGTTTTCAAGAATCTTTAGTGCGTTCTTGACAATGGAATGGCTCTTTTCGCCACGGATATGGGCCACAAAACCGACACCACAGGCATCGTGTTCTTGTTCATTGGAATACAGACCGTGGTCGGATAAATGTTTGATCTCTGCAGCCGTAGTCATGGCGCGCTCCTGAAAATGACAGTGGACGTGGAGCTTACTGCAATGCAACAAAGATGCCAAGAAATTTAAATAGGGTCAGATTCTGATTTAATTTGAGTTGCCAAGGAATTCTATTAATTGGGGACATATCAAAACTTATCTTCACCCACATTCATCCATGCAAACCAGAGCGCCGAGGTCTACAAAGGAGCTTTATCCCGCGTAGGTCTACCTGCCTGCCCTTTGGTGAGGCGCCGGGGGGTCTTCTTTTGCAGTTCCAGCAAAAACTCCGGACTACCCAAAGCCCAACCTTTCAGGGTCGAATCGGTCAGTGCAACCTGTTGCGATGCACTGACTCCCGCATGAATCAGTTCTGCGTAAGTGGCTTCGCGCGCAAATGGTGTGTTTCCCAAGCCCCAAAACTGTGCATGAGGTGTAACCACGCGATCTAGCGTGCGTCCGATGTAATGGACATGGCTCGACCAGGCATAGTCAGAAGCACTGGAAACCAGTTCGGCACGCACTGGATTGAGATCCATCGCCACCATACAGGGCAGTAAATAAAGCTCAGGTTGCAACACGGTAGAACGATAGCGGCCATCCCATAGGGTACCGGTGCGGCCCTGCTCATCATTGAAGTAGCGCACGTAACGCCGCCCCATGGCCTGCAGCATTTGCGCCAGTCCGTTTTCAGTATGTGGGGTTATCAGCAAATGGAAATGGTCGGGCAACAGCACATAAGCGTGCACCGCGACCTCGTACTTTCGCGCGTATTCCAGCAACAAATCCAGCATGCGCTGGTAGTCGGCAGATCGCAAGAAAATGGGCTGCCCGTTGTGTCCACGTTGAATCACGTGGTGGGGCAGTCCCGGAAAACTCAAACGTGCAAGGCGTGCCATATCAAGCCTGGCCGCGATGCTGTTTCACGGTCGCAATGAGCGGGCGTTTATTTCGGCGCTTTGGTGACCCGTACTTTGCCGCCAGTGGTCACGATGATGACTGCGTCGCCTGCTTCGAGCTTTTCTGTGCCTTTGGCCTGAACGATGGCGCGACGCTCGCCGCCTTTGAGTTGAACCAGAATTTCAAAGGCCTCTTCTTTGGTCGCAAAGCGCTCAATCACGTTGCCAGCGGCCGCACCGGCCACGCCGGCCAGCACGCCCAAAACTTGTGCTTCGCGCTGCACTCCGCTACCACCGTAACCGCCAATTGCGCCCACCACGCCGCCCACAGTAGCGCCAATGCCAGACTGGCTGCCGTCAACGACAACTGTGCGGATTGACAGCACCACAGCATCTTCGACTTGTGCCATGCGTTGGGTATCGCCACGTTTGATCACGTCCGGGCTGCTGCTGGCACAGGCGCCCAGAACCGCCGCAATGGAAACCACCAGCATCAGATGAATCGCTTTTTTCATTCTTTATCTCCAAACAAATTAACAGGCAAGGTACACAACGGCTCAGGCCGGAAGTGCGTTGTCCACGGGATTGTCTTTCAAGTGTGTAAAGCGGGTGTCAAGTAGGGATGCAATACCAAACTCCTGCAATATGGCTATTAATCGTTGCGCCGAGCTGCGCTTGTGCTGCCCGGTGTAGCGCGCAAGAATCAGCTCGTTTTTCATGCTGTGTTCCCACCCCACCAACTCGGTGACGGTAACCTGGTAACCACATGCTTCCAGATACAAACAGCGCAGGACATTGGTCACCTGGCTACCCATTTCACGCGTATGCAGCGGATGGCGCCAGAGCTCTGCCAAAGGCGTGCGGGACATGGATAATGCTTTGCTCTGGTTCAGATGGCGCGCCACCTCCGCCTGGCAACACGGCACCAGCACGAAGGCACGCGCCTTCTTTTGCAACCCAAACGCGATGGCGTCATCGGTCGCGGTATCACAGGCATGCAAGGCGGTCACCACATCCACCCGGTCGGGCAGGAGTGCGCTCTGGGCCGACTCTGCAACGCTCAAATTCAAAAAGCGCATGCGCTCGAACCCCAGCTTGGTTGCGAGGGCGGTTGATTTATCCACCAATTCGGCGCGGGTTTCAATACCGAATATGTGGCCGGCAGAGCGCTCTTTGAAGTACAGGTCGTAAAGAATAAAGCCAAGGTAAGACTTGCCCGCTCCATGGTCCGCCAGCGAGAAATCCGCGCCGGCATGGCCCAGCAACTCATCCAGAAGTTTCTCAATAAACTGAAACAGGTGATAAACCTGCTTGAGCTTGCGGCGCGAGTCCTGGTTGAGTTTGCCCTCGCGCGTGAGGATGTGCAACTCCTTCAAAAGCTCAATCGACTGGCCTGGCCGCAATTCATCCTTCAGCGCTTCTGCAACAGTCTGTTTCACGGGCGCTGTGTGTGAACCACCGGCA
>CANFNO010000016.1 GCA_947447845.1 Burkholderiales bacterium
AAATGCCGTGCTTGTGAAGAGGTAAAACGCGCGGTCATAAAATGGCTACTTGCGCTGACGCATCTGTAACTTCGACGGGCTGCCTGATAATCGAGGACTGCTGCCGGGTGGCAGCATTTTTACAGTACTAAATGACCCCGATCGGGATGGCAATGAAACGACTTGATGATTTTCGGCTGCGTTTTGGCAAACAGGAACTGGTGCCAATCCTCATAGGCGGAATGGGTGTGGATATTTCCACAGCCGAACTGGCCCTGGAGGCAGCGCGTCTTGGCGGCATAGGCCATATCTCCGACGCCATGGTGCAAGACGTATCAGACAGGCGGTTTGACACCAGCTTCGTCAAAGAAAAGACCAAGCTCTACAAACACAACATTGACAACTCCGACAAGAGCGAGGTGCAGTTTGACCTGGGTCGCCTGGCCGAAGCCACAAGGCTGCACGTGGGCCAGACCATGGAAGCCAAGAAAGGCCCCGGCATGGTGTTTGTCAACTGCATGGAAAAGTTGACCATGAACGGCCCCAAAGAGACCCTGCAGGTGCGCCTGAACTCTTCGTTGGATGCCGGCATTGACGGCATTACCTTGAGCGCAGGTCTGCATCTGGGTTCGTTTGCCCTGATGGCCGACCATCCCCGTTTTCGCGATGCCAAGCTGGGCATCATCGTGTCCTCTGTACGTGCGTTGCAACTCTTCTTGCGCAAGACTGCGCGCCTGGACCGACTGCCTGATTTCATCATCATCGAAGGCCCGCTTGCTGGAGGCCACCTTGGCTTTGGCATGGACTGGGCGCAATACGACCTGGCCACGATCATTGCTGAAATCAAGCAGTACCTGACCAACGAAAAGCTCGACATTCCACTGATCGCAGCCGGTGGCATTTTTACCGGCACGGATGCGGTGTCGTTTCTGGAAACCGGCTCTGCCGCGGTGCAGGTGGCAACCCGATTTACGGTGGCCCACGAGTGCGGCCTGCCCTCCAAGGTCAAGCAGGAATACTTCCGGGCCAGCGAGGAAGACATCATTGTCAACACCGTGTCGCCCACCGGCTACCCGATGCGTATGCTGAAAAGTACGCCCGCCATCGGTTCGGGCATTCGCCCCAACTGCGAGGCCTATGGCTATTTGCTCGACGGCTCGGGCGGCTGCGCCTACATCAATGCCTACAACGAGCAGATCAAAATACATCCGGACGGTAAAAACATTGTGGTGATGGACAAGACCTGCTTGTGCACCCACATGCGCAACTACAACTGCTGGACTTGCGGCAGCACCACCAACCGCCTGAAGGACACCACGCACCGCCTGCCCGATGGCACGTACATGGAGCTCAGCGCCGAGCACATCTTCCGTGACTACCAGTTCAGCGTGGACAACAAGATCGCACTACCGGAACTTCCGGAAATCGTTACTGCTTAAAGAATTAAGAGCGCTACGGCGCTCTTTTTCATTCAGCGCGCAAACACAAGGCAAGCGCACTTAGTAGCGTAAATCCCCTAAGCTAGCCTGCTTTGCCCAACTGATCGCGCGCCAGCATCTCGCTCATGTCGGCATCCTTGCGCAGCCAGACCTCGTCGAGCCAGCGGTGAAACGACTTGCGCAGGGCCCGGTCGTTCTCATAGTCGCCGGTACAAAACTCCACGGGTATCTCGACCTGGCGCACTTTGAGGATCACGCGCGGGGCCTGGCCGCACAGGTACTGCCAAAAAGTGGGGATTCCTTCGGGGTAAGCAATCGTGGCATCAACCATTGAGTGAAACTGCGCTCCCATGGCGTTCAGCGCCATGGCCATCGCGCCCGCCTTGGGCTTTAGCAAATGTTGATAGGGCGAGGCCTGGGACTGATGCTTCTCAGCCGTAAAACGCGTCCCTTCCACAAAATTCATCACCGAAGTGGGAATCTTGGCGAATTTGGCGCAGGCCTTGCGCGCACTATTGCGGTCGTCGTTGCGTAGATTGGGGTTCTTGCGCAGGGCAGCGCGCGAATGGCGCTTCATGAAAGGGAAATCCAGCGCCCACCAAGCCAAGCCGATCACCGGCACATAAATCAGTTCGGCCTTGAGGAAAAATTTCAACACCGGGATGCGTCCATTCAGCGCGTCTTGCAACACAAATATGTCCACCCAGGACTGGTGATTGCAATTGACCAGGTACCAGTCTTTGAAACGAAGGGTCTCCACGCCCTCGACAGTCCAACGGGTGCGGTGCGCGAGGCGCATCCAGATGCAGTTGAAACTGGTCCATGACGAGGCCACGGCATTGATCAGCGGGTCCAACCGGGCAAGCACCGCCTCAAATGGCAAACAGAACTTGATGAGCGCCAGTGCAAACAGCAACAGACACCAAAACAGGGTATTTAAAACCAGCACCAGGAAAGACAAAACACCGCGCAAAGCAGGCGGCAGAAAACCCAGCATGTAGAAACCCGTCCATTCAAGCAATAGCCTTCAGACTGAAGGCACTGCTGCGATTGTCGCAAAGATTGTGCCCGCGTCCGCCCAATAGAGCTTTGCGAGATCTGGCTGTCAGGCTAGCCGCTTATTTGCTTGAGCGCCAATCGCGGAAGACGTCGATGTCTATGCCGTCCGGGTAGTTCAGCAAGCCTGCGTTGTAGCCCTTTTTACCCATCTGACCATACTGCCAGATGATTTGCTTGGTTTTGCGATCGACCACAATGACGCGGTCATGCAGATCATCCACGATCAGGATGTCACCGGTATCCGGCAGTTCGCGCGCAATGGAGGAGTGGTCCAGCATTTGCTCTCCCTCCTTGAAAAAATACTCCCAGGTCACCTTCCGGGTCTGTGGATCTACGATGACCACCTTGCCGGGCTTCCAGAAGTCGGCCACGATCACTTGTTTGCCGTCCACCGTCGGAAAGGCATCTGACGGGTAATGCAGGGCTGGCACCTTCATGCTCCAAACCACCCGTCCCTCACGGGTAATGCGGGTCAGTTGGGAATCCTTAATTTCGGTCACCAAGATATCCCCGTTTTCCATCGGGGTGGCACCATTGGGATGGGCCAGCTCAGACGGTGGTTTGTGGTTGCACTTCCCTGGTGTACCCCACTGCGTGGTGATTTGGTTGGTCTTGGGGTCAATGATGAGCACACGGCAATTGCGGATATCGGCCGTGAGGAACTGGCCATCCGCCAGCAAATGCGCATCGTCCGGGTAATTGAGCAGGTTCACTCCCTTGCCGCGGTGATCTGGTGTGCCATAGGTCCAGGTGATCTGCTTGGTTTCAAAATCGACGATGTGCACATCAAAGTTATCTTCTTCGCTAACCGCCAGTTGCTTACCGTCCATCGAAAAGTTCACATCCTCGTTGCCGCGATACATCTTCAGGCTTGGCGAGGCAAACTCCCACAGCACTTTTTTATTGGGTGCGATTTCGATCAGGCGATTGTTGCGCCTGTCCGCGATCAGGACCGGATAAGGCAATGGCTTGCCCCAGGATGCCACTGGCTTGCTGCGGTTGCCCGTCACGGGGGGAATTGCGGGCAGCACGTCGCCACTGGAGACAGCACCGGCACCGGTCATTTCAGGGGTCACAGAAACTTCGATACCCCGGTTCGGGTCTGGTTTTTGGGTGACCGAAGTCTGCGCAAGTGCACAGGCGGGCAAGCACAAAGCAGCCAACAGGAAACGCGCAGCGAGAGAGGTTCTTTTCATGAATTGGGAGGGTTTGAAGCATTTACTACCCGGACTGAAACAGCTCCGGGGCCAACCCGCAAAATCTTATTGACTTTCCAACACGACACGTTGATTCAGCGCACGTGGTCCGCGAATATTGTCGGCAAATTTGCTCTTGTAAAGCGCCAACTGAGAAGCCGAGAGTTCCACTGGCTGCTTCATCACAATCCAGTCAACACCTTCAGTGCACGGACTGGCTGTGAGCGACCCGCTGTAGCGGAAGTAGCCATGGCTTTTTGGCAGTAAGGCCAAGGCGCTGACCTGCTCGGATGCCACGACATGGTCACCATCCTGCTGCGTGGGTATGCGACCGAACACTTGAGCAAGCAGTGGGTTGTCTGCACCTAACCGGAATGGCACGACGATGGCCAACAACTGGCCGCTGGCACTTTTGTGAAGGATGTGCGCCGCCATGGGAAATTCTTCGCCTGCAATTCGGTCGCCACCGGGAGTGTGAAAGTGGAACTGCTGTAGCGTGTAGCGCTGTTGCCCGATGATTAGCTGCCCTGCATCCTTGAAGCGCACGCGTACGGTGTGACCATCGTTAGCCAACCGCAACGGCTCAGCGCGGTAACTAAAGGCCAGCTCAGGCAGTTTCTCTTTTTTGCTGCTCCGGATATCAATTGGAGATTGGCGCTGGCCGGTTTCACACAACGAGGCCCCACAGGCACCGGCAAAAAAAATACTCCAGAAAAATACAAGATCTCTGTACGTCATCACACCGCCAATGAATGGTTCAACTGCCATTATGTGTGGATTGGTGAAATGTCCGATCTTGAACATTGGGCAAAACCAGATTCGTGGGGAGAGACGATATTCAATGCACTTCGCAGAGCAATCGAAGTGGCAAGCAATAACTACAACCCCCAGCTTAAGGAGTCTTTCGCATGAATTCGTCCAACCAACCAGATGCCCGCCCCAATCGCGAGGAATTGTCCGCACAACTTTCGCACGAACTGATTCTCTTGCGCGACGCGTTGGTTACTCTTTCGATCAGCCTGAAAGATTGGCACTTTGAGCAGGACCATGCCGGCAAACTAGCCGCGCAAAAAATCGTGACCGACGCGTTAACCAGATTCAGACTGCAACGCCCAAGTAACGCGGACAGCAGCGAAACATTAAGGTCATCTGTCGCCAAAGATTAATTGCTCCGCGGGGCTGTCACCACTTTGATGCATATCAACCGCCTGTTGCTTAATTTTTCAACGAATCAGCCCGAATCGTCTAGCATGTCGATGTGGCGTGCTCCTCGGTGCAGCTAATGCTCTCAGGCAACAGCCTGCCGCCACAAAACTGACTTACGCGATTGAGCCCAATTTTGAGTCGTGATGAACATTATGAAAAATCAATGGTCCAGGCTTGGCTTGCAGCAAAAACTACAAATCCTTATCCAAGGTTTCATGCTGCTCGTACTTTTGGCTGCTCAATATTGGGTTTCCAATCAGATTGAACGGCGAGCCATCCACGCCGCCGAAGATCGATCGGCAATGGTTGCTGATGGCGTTATCAACGCTTTGAACACACTGATGTCCGCCAAAGTCGGTGGTCACGACGTGTATGACGACCCCAAGATACGTGACATGTTCATCCGCAAGATGGGTGAATCCGATGAACTCAAAGAATTGCGCGTGGTACGCGGCAAAGGTGTTGTTGATGAATTCGGCCCCGGTCTGCCGAATCAAATGCCGGTGGATGACCTTGATCGTGAGGTTTTGGCAACCGGCAAGACGCTCTACAGGATTGACGACAAGAACGCCACACTCCGGTCCGTCATACCGTATATCGCCTATAAAAACTTTCGAGGGTCAATGTGTCTGGAATGCCATGGCGTGGACGAGAACTCTGTACTGGGCGTCGTTAGCGTCACATCCAACATACAGATGGACAAGGAAGAGATCCGCTCCATCAACCTTTGGTTATGGTTGGGGCAGTTGGTCTTGCAGATCGCACTGTTTTTCGTCATTGGCGCCATCGTGCGCCGACAACTTCGCGGGCTAGGCGCCGAACCGTCTGAGGCCACAGCACTCGCGCAAAGTGTGGCAAGCGGCGATTTGCGCACACCCATCCGGGTCCGAGATGGTGACAAGGACAGCATGATGGCTCAACTTGGGCAGATGCAAAGTAGTCTTTCGGGCATTGTCTCGCGGGTGCGCAGTGGCTCCGAAGGCGTGGCCATTGCGAGCCAGGAAATTGCCGAGGGAAACCACGACCTGTCCGCTCGCACTGAACAGCAAGCTGCTGCACTGGAAGAGACCGCTTCATCCATGGAGCAACTTGGGGCTACCGTGCGTCAAAACGCGCAGTCTGCAAGGGACGCCAACCAACTCGCCTTAAACGCAACCCAAGTGGCCGAAAGGGGCGGCGAGGTGGTCGGTCAGGTTGTCTCCACGATGCGCGGCATCAACGACTCATCGCACCAGATATCGGCCATTATTAGTGTTATCGATGGCATCGCGTTTCAGACCAACATCCTCGCATTGAACGCAGCCGTTGAAGCTGCGCGGGCGGGCGAACAGGGTCGCGGCTTTGCGGTGGTGGCCACCGAGGTGCGATCTCTGGCAGGTCGCAGTGCTGCGGCAGCAAAAGAAATAAAAGGTCTGATTGAGACTAGCCTGAGCAAGGTGGAGCAAGGCACTACGCTGGTGGACCGCGCCGGAGCCACTATGAGCGAAGTGGTGCAATCCATCCAGAAGGTGGCCGGCATCATGGCGTCCATCGCCACCGCGAGCAATGAGCAGGCAAATGGTGTTTTGCAAGTGGGGCAGGCGATTACGCAGATGGATGAGGCCACACAGCAAAACGCAGCTTTGGTAGAAGAGATGGCCGCTGCCGCCAGCAGCCTCAACACATTGGCTCAGGAACTAGTGCAAACAGTGGCCATATTCAGACTCCATGGAGATACCCAGCAGATCCACCACAACCTGTTGGAATAGCTTGGGCTGAGGCGCCGTTAGGGTCTTATTTCTTCACTCGGCAATAGGCCAAAAGTCCACTGAAGGATACTCATAAACACAAACGAAAAACCCCTCAAACATTGCTGTTTGAGGGGTATCGTTTGGTGCGGCTGGCAGGAATTGAACCCACGACCCCTTGGTTCGTAGCCAAGTACTCTATCCAACTGAGCTACAGCCGCTAAGCCTCGAATTATATCAGAGATTCAGAAGAGGTCTTGCATCGGTGGGGCTGGCAATTGATGTTCCTGCTCTCTTTGCACTTCCAGCCCGCTTCGCAACATGCCCGAGATCAGTCGAACGTTGCTACACCGGCCTATCCCAATGACCGACTCTTTTCAGAACACCACAGCAATACTGGTACGCTCGTGCAACTTCAACAAAGACTCCACGGCGATCACCTCATCCATGCACACCGACGACTTATCCAAGTGGATACACGGGCACATTTTTGACCAAAGCAACCCGCTTGCCGAGCGCAGCACGCGTCTGGTGATGTGGATTACCGCTGCCATGATGATGGTGGAGATTGCGGCTGGCTGGTGGTACAACTCCATGGCTCTGCTGGCCGACGGCTGGCACATGAGTTCACACGCGGTGGCTATTGGCCTGAGCGCCTTTGCCTATTCAGCGGCACGGCGCTACGCACAGGACGCACGCTTTGCCTTTGGCACCTGGAAGATCGAAATCCTGGGTGGCTTTGCTAGCGCTATTTTCTTGCTGGGCGTTGCCGCGTTGATGATTTTTGGCTCTATCGAGCGCATCTGGTCGCCCCAACCGATTCAATACAAGGAAGCAATTGCGATTGCCGTGCTGGGACTGCTGGTGAATATCGTTTGCGCGCTCATTCTAGGCAAGGCCCACGGCCACGAGCATGGTCACAGCCATGGGCACGAACACGACCACCACCATGGTCACGCGCATGCACACAAACAGCATCAGGATTTGAACCTGAAGTCGGCCTACATCCATGTCATAGCCGACGCCGCTACGTCCGTGCTGGCAATTGCGGCGCTCATTGGCGGATTGCTGTTTGGCTGGTCTTGGCTCGACCCGGTGATGGGACTGGTCGGCGCCGTCTTGGTAGCGGTATGGGCCAAAGGTCTGATCGTTCAAACTGGCAAGGTTCTGCTTGATCGCGAGATGGACCATCCCGTAGTGGAAGAAATCCGTGAAGTGGTGGAAGCCAGTGGCGCCCATCAGACACTGACCCGGGTGACCGACCTGCATGTATGGCGCGTGGGAAAAAACGTATATTCCTGCGCACTCAGTCTTGTCACGCAGGACGCCAGCCTTACACCCACAAAGGTTCGGGAATGCCTGGCTGTGCATGAAGAAATTGTGCACGCCACGATTGAGATTCACCGCTATCCCAGCCCTACGGTCTAGCGAGCGGGAATAGGCAACGCGTCCATGCCCGACCTGAAGCCCAGCGTGCTGAGCCAAATACCACGCGGCGTTTGGATATTGGGCTTTGTTAGCATGCTGATGGATATCTCCTCGGAGATGGTGCACAGCCTCTTGCCGATGTTTCTGATAACCGTGCTTGGCACTTCAGCCTTTACCGTGGGCCTGATTGAAGGCATGGCGGAGTCGACCGCACTTATCGTCAAGGTTTTTTCAGGCGTGCTCAGTGACTACCTGGGCAGGCGCAAGGGTCTGGCGCTCTTTGGCTACGCGCTGGGTGCATTGACCAAACCACTTTTCGCCTTATCAAACGGCATCGGCTTGGTGGTAACTGCGCGCCTGTTGGACCGTGTGGGCAAGGGCATACGGGGCGCACCGCGCGACGCGCTGGTGGCAGACATCACACCATTTGCCGTGCGCGGCGCCGCCTTCGGGCTACGCCAGTCTTTGGACACCGTGGGCGCCTTTGTTGGGCCACTCTTGGGCGTAGGCTTGATGCTGCTCTGGGCCAATGATTTTCGCGCCATCTTCTGGGTCGCGACCATACCGGGTCTGATGGCCGTGGCCCTTTTGTTGTTCGGTCTTCGCGAGCCGCAAACGGCATCGGGCGTAAAGCGCAGCAACCCCATTTCCAAAGCCAATTTACGCCGACTTGGTGGCCCTTACTGGTGGACCGTTGGCGTGGGCGCCGTCTTCACTCTGGCTCGCTTTAGCGAGGCCTTTTTGGTACTAAGAGCCCAACAAAGCGGCGTGGCCATGGCCTTGGTACCTTTAATCATGGTGGCAATGAACCTGGTCTATTCGGCTTGCGCCTACCCTTTTGGCAAGTTGTCGGACAGGGTAAGCCATAGCGCACTGCTTTTTTTCGGGTTATCAGTGCTGATTGCAGCCGATTTGGTGTTGGCCGGAAACAACGACTGGATTTCACTGGCAATTGGCATCGTGTTGTGGGGAATCCACATGGGAATAACCCAGGGTTTGCTTAGCACCATGGTGGCTGATACTGCGCCGGCCGATCTGCGCGGCACCGCCTTCGGCTTCTTTAACCTCTTGAGTGGGGTAGCTTTGCTATTTGCCAGCGTTCTGGCCGGTTGGCTATGGGAGCAATATGGCTCTTCTTTCACTTTCTACGGTAGCGCCGTGCTAAGTGCCTTAGCGATGTTAAGCCTCCTCGTCAAGCCCAAACCAGCGATGCGCGCATGAGGAAGATGAGCGTCGGCGGAAACATCTAGCGCAATAAAGCAATTGCCAGCAAAATCGAAGAAACAGCAAAATCTGCCTTGTTAGTAACTGCACTATTAGCCTTAGCGTTTGCCATGGGAGCGGCCATCCTGGTTTTACTGACCAGGCTTGCGCGTGCTCGCAAGACAGAAATTCAATTGCGCCAATCGATTGCCACAATGCAGGCGGCCGAGAGCTCGCTCAAAGAGCAAGCCTATTACGACTACCTGACCGGACTTCCAAACCGGGCTCTTCTGGCTGATCGCTTCCACCTTGCGATAGAACGTTCCAAGCGAAGCCGCAAACCCTTTGCGGCGGTGATGATTGACCTAAATAACTTCAAATCGATCAATGACACGCATGGACACGCTGCGGGTGACGAAGTGCTCGTCGTGATGGGCAAGCGATTGCTAGAAACCGTGCGCGCATCGGATACGGTTTCGCGCCTGGGAGGAGACGAATTTGTGCTGGTGATCGAGGCAATTGAAGATAAACGCGAACTAGCCCAAATCGGTCAAAAACTGATCGATATGTTGTCCGACAAAGTGACACTGAGTTGTGGAGCCGAAGTAAGTCTGGGTGGAAGTTTGGGGTTTGCTATCTACCCGACGGACGGATCGACCATGGAAAGCATGCTTCACGTTGCTGATCAAGCCATGTATGACTGCAAGACTTCTGGAATGATGCCCTTGTTTTAGCAGATGCAAGGCCGCTTGCCTCAGAGCGAACCAAATTTCGATGCGTTGGCTGAAGAGTAATAGCCACGAAATAGCAGCGTGATTTTGTCTAACGCCGACTGTGCCGCAGCGTCATCACGGCACGAGGCAATGGCCCGCATAAGGTTGGGACGCAAGTACCACAACTGCGACAAGTCACTGGCAAATGTGATGTCCATCTGGGTGTCGAAATGCGTCTCACCACAATGCTCTTCCAAGGCGGACAGCATCGCGGCGCGAATGCTATGGAACACATTGTCTGGACACTCAATCATGTCGCGGCCCAGAATGGCCCGAATACTGCTTCTTAGTCCCATGGAGTTGGACTCCCTATACCGAGTAACTGACAAAGGATATTGGCCAGAATTTTACCCAAATGATCCGCATCAACAATAAGTAATTTTCCTGGAAATTGCCAGTCAATTCGAGCCTAAACTGAAGGCCCTAAAGACGGTGCGCCTTGGGAACTGATATTTGAGACACGGGAGCGTCAATTGGAATACCAATGGGAAGAACGGTTCAGCACGGGGGATGAGGCCATCGATCTTCAGCACAAAACCGTTTTTGAACTCTCCAACGCGTTTTTTCTGGCCCAAGGCAAAGAACAACTTGATATCGCTTTGGCGAAGTTGCTCGAATATGTGAGGAAGCACTTTGCTTATGAAGAAGGGCTCATGGAACAGATGTACATGGTTAACCACCACGAGCACATCCTGTCACACATGCACCTCATTGAGCGACTGGAAACGCTGCAGGGCCGCCTGTCTAACGACTCACTCGACCAAATGGAACTTTCATTGTTCCTGAATCACTGGACTTCTAGCCATATTCCCCGGTTGGATGCCAATTTGGTGGAGTGCCTTCGCCTGTGCGAGACGAGAAGAGGCGACCTGTTTAGCAGTTGAACAGACTCTTTGCGCGCCCGGCATTTAACTTAAAGCTGCCCGAATTCTGTGGTGTTTGCGTAAACAAAGGCGCAGTTTTCTGACCACCCTTGGGGCACGTCACAGTTATAGAGTTTGCCGGCCCGGCATGCCGTACAGACCATGGACCGAAATCGGGCGAGTTCTCCCGGGGTCGTTGACACAGTGGTAGACGCTTCATCAACGGCTCTTTGCACCAGCACAAGCAGCTGATTTTCAACTGCCAAGTCCGGGTTTTTCTTGAGGTGCTTACCTATGGCTTCAGCCAAAGTATCAGCTTCCCTACGTTCCCAATTAGCCAATGGAAATCCCTTCAAACGAATTCTGCGTCTCGCTAAAACTACTGTAGCACTTGCACCGCACTATAGGCAACGGAAGTCTGCGCAGAAACCGACTTCCTGTAAGGCTTAAGCCACGCATATGCCGTGCTTTGGTCATTTTCTGGCCTCGGCCCAATCGACATTTTGAGCCCAAGCATTGGCCCAATCCGGGATATCCCCACCCGGCATAGGGCGAGCAATACCGTAGCCTTGCGCAAGTTCACAGCCAAGCGACAACAGTGCTTGCCCATGCGCCAGTGTTTCAACACCTTCGGCAATGACCTCCCGATTGAAGGCGCGCGCCAGACCGATGACACCCTTGAGAATGGCCAGATCATCCGCATCGTCAAGCATGTCACGCACAAAGCTTTGGTCAATCTTTAGTTGCTTAACCGGCAAGCGCCGTAGATAGGTAAGCGAGGAATAGCCCGTACCAAAATCATCCAGGGAAAATTCCACGCCCAATTTTTTACACTCTCGGATGACCTTGGCTACCTGCAATAAATCCTCCAACGCACTTGTTTCAAGCACCTCAAGACTCAGTTGATGGCGTGCAAGCCCTGTATGCAGATCCAGTTCCTGTTTGAGTTTCTCGACGAAATCATGTTGCTGTAGCTGCAAAGCGCTCACATTCGCGCTCACGGCAAGGCGTAAGCCGCCCTTTTGCCAGTGCACCATCTGTTGTATGCAGTTACGGATAACCCAATCGCCCACTTCGACGGCAAGGGGTTGGTTTTCCAGAATTGGCAAAAAAGCTGCCGGTAATAGCAGGCCGCGTTCGGGATGCCGCCAACGAATCAGCGCCTCTGCCCCCTCAAGGAGACCGGTACGCATATTGACCTTGGGCTGGTAGTGCAAAACCAGTTCATTGCCATGCAAAGCCCGGCGCACGCGATCCAGCCCCTCATGAAGACCGCGCACACTCTGATCTTTATCGTCATCAAACAAGTGGAAGCGGTTTTTGCCAGCTATTTTGGCCTGGTACATCGCATGGTCTGCCTGGCGAAGCAATTGTTCCGCATCGATGTCCTGCGATTGCGGATAAAAGGTGGCGCCAATACTCGCTGTTACCTGTACCAGATGCGCTTCATGCAGCAGCGGCTCTGATGCAGCCGACAGCAACCTTTCCAGCAAGTCAATACTGTCAGAGCTACCGTCCAAGTCATTCAGCACCGCCACGAATTCATCACCCCCAATGCGCGAAAGCGTGTCTCCATCCCGCAGCGCATGCTTCATGCGGGCGGCAACATGGATCAACATGCTATCGCCCGCATCGTGTCCGTGGGCGTCGTTAATCGCTTTGAATCCGTCAAGGTCGACGTAAATGATGGCCACTTTGCGTGTACGTCGCTGGGCATGCATCATGGCTTGTTGCAGCCGATCCGCCAGCAGCAGGCGATTCGGCAAATTGGTCAGAGGGTCATAGTGGGCGATTTGGTCAAGGCGACTCTCGTGCTCTTTAACCTTGGTAATGTCAGAAAACAAGCCCACGTACTGCTTGACTTGCCCTTGCGTGTCGAGGACAGCACTAATGGTCATCAGTGCAGGAAAGACATCGCCTGATTTGCGGCGATTCCAAATCTCACCGCTCCAGTGGCCCTGCGAGGCCAACACACTCCACATCGCTGCGTAAAAGTCTTCTGTGTGACGCCCGGAGCTAAGCACATTGGGATTGCGACCCAGAACCTCACTACGGTCGTGGCCGGTAATACGCGTGAAAGCTTGATTGACTTCGATGATGCAGGCATTTGCGTCGGTGACCAGGATGCCTTCACGCGCATGCTCAAACACATTTGCCGCCACTTGCAAGCGCTCCTGGCTTAGTTTCTGCGCTGTGATGTCCCTGACAAACGCGTAGAAGCGGTCGCCCAGGGCTGGCACATAAAGCACACTCACATCCACGTAAAAGATGGACAGATCCCGGCGCCTATGACGCGCTTCAAAGCGCACATACCCGTTTTCCACCATGGCACGAATGTGTTCAGCGGCTTGCTCCGGTGTCTCATCCGCCTCAACATCGGGAATGTGCAAACCGATCAACTCATCCCGCGTGTAGCCATGCATTTTGCAGATGGCCTCGTTGGCTTCGATGATGCGGCCGCGACCATCGGTAATCCAGAAGCCGTCCATTGAAGCCTGAACCACGGCCTGATATTGCTGCGCAGTTGCCAATGCCAGTTTGCGCTCGGTGATGTCGCGCAGTGCAACTGAAATTGCCACTCTGCCATCGAACATTACGCGGGTAGTCTGAGTCTCTATGTCGATCAAGCTGCCATCGATTTTGAAGAACTTCTGCTCCATGGGAGGGGTGGTGCCGCCATCTATCAGCACGGTCTTTGTGCGTGCTAGCACTGCACTATGAAAGTCGGGGTGCACCCAACCAAGAACATTGGTGCCAAGCACTTCGGATTCGCTAGCGGCCCCAATCAAACTAAGCGCCGCAGGATTGGCGTAAACGATTTTGCCGTCGCAATGAATCACCATAGGAAAAGGGGTCCACTCGATCAGCGTGCGATGACGAGCATCGTGATCGGAATCATCTAGCAGTATTGTGGCGCTCTCGACCATGGAAACCTCTTTTTCCCCTTCTTCCCCATTACCCCCCTACACTTGTTTTTGCGCATTGAAACTTGACCCAAATCACGCGGCTTAACGCCCACACGGTAGTTCAGCAGCATAGAAGCGCCTATCCCCCATTCGGGTGATATTGCGAATATATTGATACAACGCAACTGGCAAAAGCCATTTGCCCGGTTTGTCCTGACCGAGAATGAACAAAGCTGAGGCTGAAATTTTTCGTAAATTCTCAGCAACACCTGTACCTTGTTGAAGGGATAAATCACTGCCGCGCCGCTTGGTTTCATTCCATCGTTGACCTGATAATCAACAACTCAATTCGGAGCTTATCCATGAAAATACAAACCTTTGCGCCCTTGCTGGTGGCCTGTCTGACCATGTTCCACACGGCCCACGCGCAAGTGCCAAAGCTCGAGCAGAAGACAGCGTTTTGCGCAACTTCAATCGAGTTACCCCGCAAGCGGGACAGCAACGATGTGTACCTGTGCGAAACCTCGGCACGTACATGCGGCCCCTACCTGAAACCCAGTTGCCTGGACGACGCAAAACAAGGTGATTGGGAAGTGGCCTCGGCAACCCGGCAAACCTTGTTGCGCGACTTTGCAAACATTCCCTGCAGTTGCGTGGGTACGCAGTATGTTCTTACGCGCAAAGCAACAACAGCGGCTATACCGCCGGTGGTGAATACGGCTCCTGTGGCGGCTGTCGCCGCACCGGCGGCTTTACCTGTCGCGGCGCCCCCGGCCACACCCACCGTAGCCGCAATAAGCACACCCCCAGGATCGCTGGCGAGTGAGGTGGAGGGACTCAAACAGGACAACGTGCAAATCAAGCGCCAGCTTGACCAGTTGCAGCGGCAATTTGACGAACTGCGTCGCGAATTGCTCACAAAAAAATGAGGTGCTGCGGCATTTGCCGACCTTAACGATGCTGCCATCCGGGCATGGGCAGAGTTTTGGCTGAGGCAGGTACGTCCACCAATATTACGGCGGGTGCAACTGACACCAAATAGCCGCGAAACGGCTAGCGTGCGTGTCGACTAGTGTCTTCTGCGAATCAACAAAAAAGCCCGCTATCGTTTCCGAAGCGGGCTTTCTACATCTGACGCGGTTGTAAATGGTAGGCCGTGAGTGACTTGAACACTCGACCAAAGGATTATGAGTCCTCTGCTCTAACCAACTGAGCTAACGGCCCAACCGAAGGCGAGATTGTACGGGCTTGCCGGCACCGCTTTTTGCCGCTGTCTCTGGCACCTGATCAGGTGCCCATCTGGTTCCACATATCGACTGTTGGAAACAGGTGTCCGTATTCCTTGTTGTGCTGCTCGGCCAGGGCGTGCAAAGCCATCAGGGTGTCAAACGGGAAACCCTTGCGGTTGTCACCCCGGTTGTCATGTAACAGGTCCGTCATGAATGGGCCGAATTCTTTGCGGCCCCAATAGGCGCTGAGCTTTTGGCCTATGGCCGGGAAATTCTGGCAAACAGTCTTGAAGTCCTCGTTGTTGTCCATGTGCGGCTGCATGGCGCTGAACTCCTGGTCGTGCAGCACCTCCAGACGCTTCAAGGCATCCAGCACTTCCACGGGAAAACCGGTTTTGGCGCCGTTTTGCGCGGCGCTCACCAGATCTTTCATATAGGTCACGAATTCCTTGCTGCCCCAAAGGCGCTGGATGTTGGCACCAAACATGGGGAACGCATTTTTTACCAGGAGAAAGTCTGGCTGGGTGGTGATCATTCTGTGCCTCTACCTGAAATGTATATTTGGAAATTCGATCGAAGTTGCGCTACTTGTGGTGGCTCAGTGCGTTGCTCATTAGCTTGGAGGTGATGTCCACAATTTGAATCATACGGTCGTAGGCCATGCGCGTTGGGCCAATCACACCCAGGGTTCCCACGATCTTGCCATCCACCTCGTAGGGACTGCTAACAATCGACAAATCTTCAAAGGGCACGACCTGGCTTTCACCGCCGATAAAGATGCGCACCCCTTCGGCCTGACCGGCAATATCCAATAGCCGCATCAGTTGGGCTTTTTGCTCAAACAGGTCAAAAGCCCGGCGCAAATGGCCCATGTCGCTGGAAAAGTCGGATACAGACAGCAGATTGCGCTCTCCGGCAATTACCACTTCGTCTTCGGTGTCGCTGATCGCCTCGGAACTGACATTTACAGCAGCCTGCATCAGCGCCGCGATTTCAGAGCGCAAGCTTTCCACTTCGCCTTGCAGGCGAGCACGCACCTGGTCTATGTCCAGTCCCACGTAGTTGCTGTTGAGAAAGTTGGCGGCCTCGACCAACTGGGCCTGCGTGTAATCTACCTCGGTGTAAATGACGCGGTTCTGTACATCGCCATCGGGCGAAACAATGATGACCAGCAGGCGCCTTTCTGAAAGTCGCAGAAATTCCATATGCCGAAAAGCGGATGAACGCCGGGGTGTTATCACCACACCCACAAACTGCGACAGGCTGGACAACAGATTGGCTGCGCTGGTAATCACCTTTTGCGGTTGGTCAGGCGCCAAGCTGTGGCTGGAAAAATGTGGGGGTTGCACCGTCAACATGGTGTCTACAAAGAGTCGATACCCACGCGCCGTTGGTATTCGACCGGCCGAAGTATGGGGACTGACGATCAGGCCCATCTCCTCCAGGTCGGACATGACATTGCGTATGGTTGCCGGAGACAGTTCCAGACCGGAAGCTTTGGACAATGTCCTACTTCCGACCGGTTGCCCATCGGCAATGTAGCGCTCTACTAGCGCTTTGAGCAGCATCTTGGAGCGGTCATCTAGCATCGTCACATTTTAGTGATTTAATTTGCCAATGAAGACTC
>CANFNO010000017.1 GCA_947447845.1 Burkholderiales bacterium
CTGATGGTCCATTCGGACCTTGAGGCAGTCGGTCTTACCGCTGCCTTCGCCCATGCGCTGGGGCAGGCGGGCATCAGTTGCAATGTGGTCGCAGGTGCCTACCACGACCACATCTTTGTTCCCTTTGAGCAAGCCCAGCTTGCGATGGAGGCGCTGATTGAATTGCAGCGCGTGTCGTTGCGATGAACCGTGCGTTAAACCGCATCACCGTTTTTCAAGTTTGCCCCTGCCACAGCGCTTGCATGGCCTGAACGAACTGACCCGAAATTGCGTCTTGCTGCGCATGGCGTCCAGCAAAAATGACCTGTTGGCCCGCCACGAAAACATCGCGGATTGCAGGGGTGTCACAGGCAAACACATAGGCATCTAGCACATGGCTGGACGGGATGCCGAGCAGGCCGGATGTCTGCGGGTTTAGCACCAGCAGATCGGCGCGCGCGCCCACGGTCAGGCCCCAGTCTTTTTGCCCGGCAGCAGTGCCTCCTGCAGAAATCGCCGCTTCAAACAATCGCGCAGCGGTGGCACTTTGCCCGGTGGACGGGCTGGCCGCCACATTGCGTTTTTGCACATGCACGCGCTGGCCATATTCCATCCAACGCAGCTCCTCATTCCATTGGCGGCACACATGGCTGTCCGAGCCAATGGCCATGGGCACGCCGTGCTGCAGCCAGGCCGGCAGGTCGGCCAGGCCGTCGCCCAGATTGCCTTCGGTGCTGGGGCAGATGACGATGCCCGCGCCGCTGGCGGCCACCGCTTCAATCTCGGCGTGCTGCGTGTGCGTGGCGTGTACCAGTTGCCAGCGTGCGTCGATGGGCAGCGCATCCGCCAGCCACTCGATCGGACGCCTTCCGGTGTGGGCCAGGCAGTCGCGTACCTCCTGCATTTGCTCGGCGATGTGGATATGAATGGGCATTTCCTGTGTGCCCACGCGCTCCAGCAACTCCGTGATGGAGGCGGGCGCGGCAGCGCGTAGCGAGTGGATGGAAACACCTGCGTTCAACAGCGCACGGCCTGATGTGGCAAGAGTCTGTTGCAGCCCTGCAATGAAGTCCGGCGTACCGGCAAAGCGGCGCTGGTCATCGCGCAAGGCGGGCTGTGCAAAGCCCGCGCGTTCGTACAGCACCGGCAGCATGGTGATGCCCAGACCGGCGTCAGCGGCACCATCCGCGACGGCCCGGGCCATGGTGGCCGGGTCGGCATAGCGCGCACCGCTCTCAGTGTGGTGCAGGTAGTGGAATTCGCACACCTGGGTGTAGCCGCCTTGCAGCATTTCCACGTAGAGCTGAGCCGCCACCGCGCGCATCTGTTCGGGGGTGATGCGCAGCGCGACGCCATACATGCGGTCGCGCCAGGACCAGAAGTCATCGGCGTCTGACTCGCGCCTCTCCGACAAACCGGCAAAGGCGCGCTGAAAGGCGTGGCTGTGGGCGTTGACCATGCCGGGCAGCACGGGGCCTTGCAAGACCGTGGCACCTTCGGGAGCAGCATGCATGTCCGGGGTGATGCGCGACCAGTGGCCGCGGCCATCGATCTCCAGGCAGACGCCGTGTTGCCAGCGCCCGTTGACCCAGGCTTGGGGTGCCCAGAACAGCGTGTTACTTTTTGGAGTGCTTGCAGGCATAGGGGTTCCTTATTCCGGCTTCCAGGCCAGCATGGTCTGCACCAGCTTCTTCAGCAGCGGGCGCAACTGGTTTGCACGGGTTTCATCCAGCTCATAAGGCGACTGCTCGACCATGTACGTGCTCCAGCACATCTCCAACTGAATGGCATGCCAGCCTTCGGTAGGACGGCCATAGTGGCGCGTGATGTGGCCGCCCTTGAAGCGGCCATCCACCACCTGGCTGAATTCACTTTGCCGCGCCAGCACCTGCGCCAACGCCTCACGCAGACTGGGCGCTGTGCTGCTGCCATTCACGGTGCCCAGATTCAGATCCGGCAGGCGCCCTTCAAAGAGCCAGGGCACTTGCGAGCGGATGCTGTGCGCATCAAACAGCACGGCGTGTCCGTGGGTCTGGCGCAGGCGGGTCAACTCAGCCTCCAGCGCGGTGCGGTAGGGCTGCCAGTAGGTGTGGATGCGGCGGGCTATTTCAGAGTCGTCCGGTGCCATGCCTTCGCGGTACAGCGGGTCACCGGTGAAGAAGCGGGTGGGGCACAGCTCGGTGTTGTTGGTGCCCGGGTACATGGGCGTGTTTTCGCTCGGACGGTTCAGGTCGATCACGTAGCGCGAGTAGTTCGGCACCAACAGGCTGGCACCGGACGCGCGTACAAAGTCGTACAGCGCCTCCAGATGCCAATCAGTGTCTTCCACCTGTAGTGCGCGTTCTACGTAGCGCGGCTGCATGTCGGGCGGTATCAGCGTGCCCACATGCGGCATGCTGACCAGTAGCGGTTGGCTTCCCGGGTACAGGCTGAAGATCTCGTTCTGGATGACGCTGCTCATAGTTCACGCTCCTGTGCGCCCACGATGACGCGGGTGCAAGGGTTACGGCCAAACCAATAGGCCAATTCGTTCGGGTGGGCGACATCCCAAACGCAAAAATCGGCGCGCTGACCGGCCGTTAACTGGCCGCGATCCTCCAAACCGAGTGCGCGTGCCGCATGTACCGTGACACCGCGCAGGGCTTCTTCGGGCGTTTGCCGGAACAGGGTGCAGGCCATGTTCAGCATCAGCAGCAACGACAAGCCGGGTGAGGAGCCAGGGTTGTGGTCGCTGGCAATGGCCATGGGCACTCCGGCAGCGCGCAGCGCGGCAACCGGTGGCAGATGGGTGTCGCGCAGAAAGTAATAGGCGCCCGGTAGCAGCACCGCCACCGTGCCACGGGCGGCCATGGCGGCAATGCCGCTGACGCTGAGGTATTCCAGATGGTCGCAAGACAGGGCGCCAAATTCGGCTGCCAGGGCGGCACCGTTTTGGTCGCTGAGTTGTTCGGCGTGCAGTTTGACGGACAGGCCCAAAGCGCGTGCCGTCTCAAAAACCTTGCGCGTTTGCGTGGGCGTGAAGCCGATGTTTTCGCAAAAGGCATCCACCGCATCGACGAGACCCTGTGCGTGCAACTGCGGCATCCAGGCGCAGACTGCGTCCACATACTCGTCGCTGCGGCCTTCAAACTCGGGTGGCAACGCGTGCGCGCCGAGGTAGGTGGTTTGAATGTTGACGGGCAGCAGCCGACCCAGTTGGCGCGCCACACGCAAGCATCTGGCTTCCTGCTCCAGACTCAGGCCGTAGCCCGATTTGATTTCGATGGTCGTCACGCCTTCGCGCATGAGGCACAGGGCACGTTGGCGCGCACTGGACAGCAACTGCGCATCCGTGGCGGCGCGTGTGGCAGCGACGGTGGAGCGTATGCCGCCACCGGCGCGGGCGATTTCTTCGTAGCTGGCACCTTGCAGTCGCAACTCAAACTCGGCCGCGCGCTGGCCGCCGTAAACCAGATGGGTGTGGCAGTCGATCAGGCCAGGGGTTACCAGTGCGCCACCCAGGTCGTTTGTTTGGGTGATGAAGGGCGCCTGGTCTATGGGCAGGTCGGCCTCGGCGCCCACCCACAGCAGTGTTTCGCCTTGGGTCAACATGGCGCCCTGGTCGATCCAGCCCCAAGAGGAAGTGCCACACAAGGTGGCCAGATTGGCGTTGCGCCAGAGAGTCAAAGTTTGGCTCATGTCGAGGTGTCCGGTGTGTAGCCCAACCACCAAGCGCGGGGGGGCTCCGTGTTATCCGTGTTGATTGCGGTAAAGCGAAAGGCGGTTTTGGCAGGTGTGTTGGAAAGAGCACTGGCGTTGGCTATCCAGAGCAACGTATTGGCAGCCAGCGTGATGGTTTGCAGCCCGTCGCTCCACACGCCGCTGCAGGCGGTGTAGATCCCGCGCATGGCGAAGTCGGCAGACCAGGGTTCGTCGGCTTCGACTGCCTGCATGCAGGCGACTCCGCCGCGTGCCATCAGGTTTAAATCCTGCGTCGCGCCGTCGATCAGACTGCAGCCGGGTGCCAATCCGCCATCGAAGTGCAGCGGTGTGTGGCCGGGTAGAAGTTGGTGATCCCGTGTGTGTCCGTCGGGAGTGGGCATGTGCAGCACCACGCCATTGCCTGAGATGACGACAAACCAACGTTGTACGCCGGCAAAGGACGAGAACGGTCCGTTTGCTTCGATGTCGGCGCGGCTGATGCGGAGTTGCCAATCTGTTGTGGCGGGGGCGGGGGCGTCTTTGCTGGCGCTGGGAGTCTGGGCGGCGAAGCGCTCTGCTCCGTGTCCCCCGCCCGCTTTGCGGGCTCCTCCTTTACCTACGCAGAGCGCTTCGCCGCCCAGGCTCCCGAGGACTGGCCACACTAGCAACTCGCGGGTTTGACCGCCGCCGTTGCGCCAGGCTTGGGGCGCCACGTTATCCACTTGAATGATGACCGCACTCATGGCTTGAACTCTCCGCTGATTTGGTAACGCGTGCCGGGGTGCACCAGGCGCGCCAGGGTGATTGGCACGCCCCGATTGACCGTGCGACGCACCACGATCAAGCACGGGTCTTGTACGGTTATGCCCAGTAGTTTTGCTTCTTGCGCTGTGGGTGCTGCGGCTTCGATTGAGTATTGCGCTTCCCATAGCGGGGCCACGCTCAGCAGGTATTGCGTGGGCGTGATGGTGGTGAAGTCTGCGCTCAGATAGTCGGGTGCGCAGGCGGGGTTTACATAGCGGTCTTCGCATTGCAGTGGCACGCCGTTTTCGCTGTGCACGATCAGGGTGTGAAACACGACGTCGCCGGGTTTTAGGCCCAGTTGTGTTGCCAGACCGGCGTTGGCTTTTTCCTGTTTGGACAACACCACGGTGGCCTGGTGGCTGTGGCCGCGTGACACGATTTCGTCGTGCAGATCGCGAATCGTCAGCGTGGAAGATACGCGTGACAAATGCGCGGCAAAGCTGCCCACCCCCTGCACCCGCGTTACCAACCCTTCGGCCTGCAACTCGCGCAGGGCGCGGCCCACGGTCATGCGGCTGACGGCGAACTGTTGCACCAGTTCGGCCTCGGAGGGCATCTGGTCGCCTGGCACCCAATGGCCGCTAGCCAGGCCGTTTTTCAAAAAGTCTTTGACGCGGGAATAGGGCGCATGCCCGGAACGGGTAGGCGCGACGGGAGGTGTGCTGGCTGACGCTGCACGCACCGGGGTTTTTTGGGGCTTGGTAGAAACCATGTGTAAATTGTAGTTGCATAGACATGTCTAGACAAGTACACTTCGCCCATTATTTTTCGTCTCATCTCAACTTTTACCGGAGCCGCCATGTCCAACTTGTCCGCAATCCAGCAAACTGCCCAACCGCATCCGGTACGCGCTCCGCGCGGCACGGCTATCACCTGCAAGAACTGGCTGATCGAGGCCGCCTACCGGATGATCCAGAACAACCTGGATCCAGAAGTGGCAGAGAACCCCGACGCACTGGTGGTGTATGGCGGCATTGGCAAAGCCGCGCGCAATTGGGATTGCTATGAGGCCATCCTGAAGGCCCTTGAAAACTTGAATGAAGACGAGACGCTGCTGATCCAATCGGGCAAGCCGGTGGGCGTGTTCCGTAGCCATGCCGATGCGCCCCGCGTGTTGCTTGCCAACTCCAATCTGGTGCCTAAGTGGGCCACCTGGGAGCACTTCCACGAGCTGGATAAAAAGGGTTTGATGATGTACGGCCAGATGACCGCGGGCAGCTGGATTTACATCGGCAGCCAGGGCATCGTGCAAGGCACCTACGAGACCTTTGTCGAAGCCGGTCGCCAGCATTTCAACGGTAGCCTGGTCGGGCGCTGGATTCTCACCGCAGGCTTGGGCGGCATGGGCGGCGCACAACCGCTGGCTGCCACCTTTGCCGGTGCTTCGTCGCTGAACATCGAGTGCCAGCAAAGCCGCATCGACTTCCGTCTCAAGACCCGTTATGTGGACGAACAGGCCACCGATCTAGACGACGCACTGGCCCGACTGGCGAAATACAGTGCTGAGAAAAAGGCCGTGTCGATTGCCCTTCTGGGTAACGCCGCCGACATCCTGCCCGAGCTCGTTAAACGGGCCAAGGCGGGTAGCATTCGCCCCGACATCGTCACCGATCAAACCTCGGCCCATGACCTTGTCAATGGCTATCTGCCCATCGGCTGGACGGTGGAGCAGTGGCGTTTTGCCCAGGCGGACGACACGCAACACGCCGCGCTGCGCATTGCTGCCGCGCAGAGCTGCGCCGTGCATGTGCAAGCCATGCTGGACTTCCAAAGCATGGGCGTGCCCACGGTGGACTACGGCAACAACATCCGCCAGGTGGCACTCGACCAGGGTGTCAAAAACGCCTTTGATTTTCCCGGCTTTGTGCCCGCCTATGTGCGCCCGCTGTTCTGTCGCGGCAAAGGCCCGTTCCGCTGGGTTGCGCTGTCTGGCGACCCGGAAGATATCCGTAAGACTGATGCCAAGATGAAGGAGCTTTTCCCCGAGGACGCGCACCTGCACCGTTGGCTGGATATGGCATCCGAGCGCATTGCCTTTCAGGGCCTGCCAGCACGTATTTGCTGGATCGGTTTGGGTGAACGCCATCGCGCAGGCCTGGCCTTCAACGAAATGGTCAAGAGCGGTGAGCTCAAGGCCCCCATCGTGATTGGTCGCGACCATTTGGACAGTGGCTCGGTCGCCTCACCGAATCGTGAAACCGAAAGCATGCAGGACGGCTCGGACGCCGTCTCTGACTGGCCACTGCTCAACGCACTGCTGAATACCGCCGGTGGCGCCACCTGGGTCAGCTTGCACCACGGCGGTGGTGTCGGCATGGGCTACTCGCAGCACAGCGGCGTGGTGATCGTGGCCGATGGCACGGACGCCGCCGCCAAGCGCCTGGAGCGCGTGCTCTGGAACGACCCCGGCACCGGTGTCATGCGCCATGCCGATGCGGGCTATGACATTGCCAAGCAGTGCGCCCGCGAGCAAGGCATGAACATGCCGATGCTGAAAAGCTGAAACACCCCCGAGCGCCTTCGGCGCTCCCCCTCAAGGGGGTGAACCCAGCGGCCTGGCGAAGCCAGTTCCGCGGTATCTCTGAGCTAGCTACCCCTCATTTCGCGAGAACCCTATGAACCAAATAAATCTAAATCCCGGCCACCTCACGCTGGAACACTTGAATGCCATCCACGCTGATGTATGCCAATTGGTGCTGCCCGAATCGGCGCGTGGTGGCGTGCGCGCCTCCTACGCAATGGTCAAGGCAGCAGCCGAGGGCGACGCGCCGGTGTATGGCGTGAACACCGGCTTCGGCAAATTGGCCAACAAGCGCATCGACAAGGACCAACTCGCCACGCTGCAGCGCAACCTGATTCGCTCGCACAGTGTGGGCGTGGGCGAACCTCTGGCGGCACCCATCATGCGGCTGATGATGGCCACCAAAGCGGCGAGCCTGGCCCGTGGTTACTCTGGTTGCCGCGAGATCGTGATCGACACTTTGCTGGCAGTGCACAACGCGGGGCTGGTGCCTTGCGTGCCCTCGCAAGGTTCTGTCGGCGCATCGGGTGATTTGGCTCCGCTCTCGCACATGACGCTAGCCCTGATGGGCGAGGGCGACATGATGGTGGAGGGCGTGCGTGTGCCTGCATTGCAAGCGCTGCAAAAAGCCGGCATTGCGCCGCTGCAACTCGAAGCCAAGGAAGGCTTGGCGCTAATCAACGGCACGCAAACCTCCACCGCACTGGCGCTGCATGCCCTGTTGAGCTTTGAGCCGGTGCTGGAGGCCGCGCTAGTGATTGGTGCCTTGACGCTGGACGCCGCACGCGGCAGCGATGGCCCGTTTGATCCGCGCATCCACGCGGTGCGCGGCCAGCCCGGACAGATCGACGTGGCCCAGTACTACCGCGAGCTGCTCAAGGGCAGCGCCATTCGCCAGTCGCATGCCGAAGGAGATGACCGCGTGCAGGACCCGTATTGCCTGCGCTGCCAGCCGCAGGTCGTGGGTGCTTGTTTGGACCAGCTTCGCCATGCTGCGCGCATCCTGCTCATCGAAGCCAATGCGGTCACCGACAACCCACTGGTCTTCGCAGATAACGGAGCCATGATCAGCGGTGGCAACTTCCACGCCGAACCCGTGGCTCTGGCCGCGGATGGCATGGCCTTGGCGATTGCCGAAGTGGGCGCGATTGCCGAACGCCGCATTGCCATGCTGATCGACTCCAGCGTGTCGCGTCTGCCACCCTTCCTCACCCCCGACGCAGGCCTGAACAGCGGCTTCATGATTGCCCACGTCACTGCCGCCTCGCTGGCCTCAGAAAACAAATCCATGGCGCATCCCGCCAGCGTTGACAGCCTGCCCACCAGCGCCAACCAGGAAGACCACGTATCCATGGCCACCTTTGCTGCGCGCCGTCTGCAGGGCATGATCAGCAACACCGCCAACATTCTGGGCATCGAGCTGCTGGCAGCTGCCCAAGGCATCGAGTTTTTGCGCCCGCTAAAGAGTTCAATTGCGCTGGAAGCCGTGCATGCGTTGTTGCGCAAAGATGTGCCCGCGCACAACGTGGACCGTTATCTGGCACCTGACATGGCGCATGCAGCGCAAATGGTGCGCGACGGCACGGTCGCCAGCGTGGTGCGCAATATGTCGGGATTGCCTAAATTGTGGGTTCCGGTTTAGATGGGTTTGGCTGCAAGAGAGGGGCAGTGCATCCGGGGCGGCCTTTGCAATCCACCATGCATACGGCGGCGGCTTTGAACTATCGTTAGTGAAATTGTTGGGCTGGTCGCCGTGCTGATGCTTGATGCTCGAGTGGACGCGAATAGACCGTTTGGAACTGCAAACCGCCTTTCCCTTGAAGGCATGCGGGACTCCGGCCGACATGGTACTCAGCGCCGTCCGTGTCCCCCGCCCGCTGCGCGGTCTCCTCCTTTACCTACCGGCGCTAAGCGCCACGCAGTCCTGAGTCAGAGGCGCTGTTGGTGCGCTGTGGCTTTTGAGTCATCGGCCCCCACAAACCCTCGCCGACAAGGACTATTAACGCGGCTCGGGCAAAATTCAGGTTTTTGGTGGCGGACGACGACCACTTTGCAAATCACCTTGTTAGTTTGCGGTCGTTCCTATAGGTTCAGGTCAATCAATCGACTAGTCGCCCTTGCACTGGAGAGATCGACACTATTGCTTCCATGCCAGCAGTGAAGCGAAGGAAGTCTGACTCGATGCCGTCTGAAAAGATGACTCCGGCTTCAGGCATTCGCGACCGGATTCGCAAAGGCTCACGGTTTCCAAACTGGCCGTATACCAGTGATGCCTTTGACGTCCGGCTGGGAAAGGGTTCACGCACTGCAAACTCGAGTGTCGGAGAATCCCATGGCATGGGTTCATACCGGTAGCCATCACTTTTCTGCTTAGCCATCCCCAAGGAGCGGGCAATTGCCAAAGACCCGGTTACGACACTCTTTATCCAGGCAGTTGATCCCAGCCCGGTCGACACAATGAGACCTGACGATGACTGAAACTCTGTTTTTCCGTCATAGCTAATTTCGTACAGTGCTGATGAGTGGCTGCGTGGACCAATGAAAATATCATTCACAGCTAACAGCGACTGTCCATCGGACAACGTTGCCTTTGCCATCGTCACTGACTTGATGCCACGCTTTTCTGCTGCCACCTCGGGCAGCAGCAAACGGAGATCTTTGGCCTCGAACGGCAACAGGATGCCATCCCATCGACCCTGCTCCGGGTTGACACCCACGAGGGGTTGACCATTCAGATACTTGAGGATGTTGGCAACAAGTCCGTCCTGGCCGAGTGCCACCACGATGTCAGACGCAGAGAACACGAAGTTGGGCAGCATGGAGCGATCCAGCATCTGGAAGCGACCCCACTCCTGCAAAGTCTGCACGGCGACGCGCAGACTGTGGGAGTAGGCTTCGTTTTCCATCAGGTAGTCACCAAAGTCAGCACCCAGGTGCTCGATATAGAACTTCGCCTGTGCAAGCGTGTTGTGCCGCGCAACCAACTCCTCCAGTCGCGTGCGGCGCGTGATCAGCACGACCTTGCGCTCGACCCCGCCGGGCCGGGACATTGAACCAGCTTTGCTCATATGTCACTCTTGCGCGCAATGCCAAGTTTTGGTGCTACACCTTGCATCAGAGAATTCAGCAATTCGGGGGAGACATTGAGCTGACCTATGCGCTCGGCATTTTGGGCAATGTTGCCGAAAGCCTGGGCTATCAGCTGACCCGGTTGCATGCCAGTCGCTGCGAGTGCCTGCACCACCCGTGCATCCACTTTGTCGAAGGCTTGCATCAGGCTGCTCACCTTGTACGCCTCTGCTTCTGCCAGTTGCCGAATATTGTCGGCTTGACCCAGCACCAGATCCTTGCGCCGCTGCTCCAACTCAATATCCGAAGACATTTGTTCGCCCCGCAGTTCGTTTTGCCGGCGCATGACGACGGCTTTAGCCTCCATTTGCGTTTCCTGGATCTGGCGCTTCTTTTGTTCCACGGCGATCTCGGTATCCAGCTCATTTTGTCGAATCGAGCGTTCGTTCTGAACTGAGGCCATTCGGCGAAGGTAGATGGCATCATCTGCAGCCTTCAAGTTGGACTCTCTGGCAGTGGCTTCCAGTGCCCGGGCAATATCAGGCACCGGCTTGATGGCGACGATGGCGACGCCCAGAATCTGCAGACCCAAGGCCGCAATTTCCGTTTGATTTCCAAGCTGTTCTTGCGCAGTCCGCGCAATGGCGGCGGATGCCTTGAGGGCCTCCTTCAGATCCAACGCCTGCACGGCTTGCTGAACAATGACTTTGGCCTGCATGCCAACCCGCTCCGCCAGCATCAGGTGTTCTGGGGATGCGTAGCCCTTGCCGTTGGGCAGCAACGAGAAATCCATAAGTGCCGCAATGCGTTGCGGATTACTAACCCGAAAGCTGACCCGGCCCTGGACCGTGACGCTCTGGAAATCTGCTGTTACGAGTTCCAGCATGAAGCCGCTGTCCTGACTGGTGACGGGAACTGCCACCAGCGTCGTGCTGGGTGCGTAGTAGAAGAATGACAGTCCGGCACCTTCCCGGACGATGCGGCCTTTGCGGAATTGCATCAGGTGCATTGTTGGCTGGGCTTTGATGAAACTGACTCCTAACATGGTTCACTCCTGAATACGGTTGTACTGTACAACCGTTTATAAGTTGTATAGTACAACCGTATTTCACAAAGTCAAGGTTTATATGAAAAAGATCGGCACTGCACCTCCCATAGCAACTTTTGATCGCCCGCTGGTAACGGTGGACGTCGCGATATTCGCGCTCCGCAGCGACACGCTGACCGTGCTGCTTGTGCGCAGACCAACCGACCCGCAGGATCCCTTTCCAGGTCAATGGGCTCTGCCGGGAGGTTTTGTAGACGTGAAGCAGGACAGTTCGCTCTTTGAGTGCGCCGTGCGCAAACTGAAGGCAAAGACAGGCGTTGCGACACCTTACTTGGAGCAACTCGGTAGTTGGGGCGACGAGAGCCGGGATCCGCGCGGGTGGTCCGCAACGCACGCATACTTTGCGCTGATTCAGGCGCCAGAAGTGGTGGATGCTCAAACGACAGTCCCATCACTGGAATCTCAATGGTTCCCTGTAGACGAGGCTTTACGAAAGCGCCTGGCATTCGATCACAAACAGATTCTGTCCGCGGCCGTCGTCAGGCTGCGCAGCAAGGTCGAATACACATCCCTTGCGGCCTTCCTTTTGCGCGAGCCGTTTACGTTGCCCCAATTACAAAAAACCTATGAAGTGGTACTTGGGCGCGCGATGGACAAGAGTGCTTTTCGTAAGCGGATGTTGGACGCAAACTTTCTCGAAGAGTCAGGTATGACGGATGGCGTGCAGGGACGGGTGGCCATGTCCTATCGAATCAAGGACCGGGGACTGGCGACCACGTTTCCCAGAATGTTTAAGTCAGGGGAGTAGTCAGACGCACGCTTCAATTTGAAATTGCCACCAGATGCCTGTCAGTCAGACTGGTTGCGGCAATTTGACCGTGCATGCGTTGCTGTGTGCCCAGCGCTCAGCACACGCACTTGTTGGCCCATACTGAATTCCAAGTACCAAAGCCACGCATTTTTGCGGTGAAATAGCGCCATGCCCAACACCCACTTTCAACTCCCCAAATCCGCCGTGGCCGATTACCAGCGCGATGGTGCTGTCGTGCTGCGCGGCGTGCTCAATGCCGCGCAAGTCGCCACCCTGCAGCAAGGCATTGAACACAACCTGGCCCACTTGAGCCCGCTGGCCCAAGTGGCCAGCAAGGGCGACGATCCCGGCAAATTTGTGGAAGACTTTTGCACCTGGCAAAGCAACCCGGCGTATGAATCTGTCATGCGCGATTCGGCGTTGCCAACGGTTGCCAAAGCGCTGATGCAGAGCGTCAGCGTGCGCATTTACCACGACCATTTGCTGGTGAAAGAGCCTGGCACGCGGCAACCCACACCCTGGCACCAGGACCAGCCGTATTACAACGTCAGCGGCCGCCAAAACGTGAGTTTCTGGATTCCGGTGGATCCGGTTTCGGTGGAGAGCACATTGCGCTTTGTGGCCGGCTCGCATGCAGGCACCTGGTACATGCCGCGCACTTTTCGGGACAGCCAGGCGAAGTGGTTTCCCGATGGCACGCTGGCCGAGTTACCGGCCATTGATGCCGAACCCGAAAAGTTCCAGCAACTGGCCTGGGCCTTACAGCCCGGCGACGCCGTAGCCTTTCACATGCTCACTTTGCACGCCAGCGGTGGTGTCAGCCCGGATCAGCGGCGCCGCGTGTTCTCGGTGCGCTATCTTGGCGATGACGCCCGCCATGCGCTGCGGCCTTGGCGCACCTCGCCGCCGTTTGTGGGCCTGAGCGAAAGGTTGGCCGACGGCGCTGAGATGGCCGATGCGCTGTTTCCGTTGGTGGCTTGAGAAGTCCGACGCGAACCTTTTCACTGCTGTTTCTTAGCACATCTCAAAAAACGATCTGCATCCTTTTTGGGCACCGTTGGCAACCCCAATAGGCATGCGGGTTTTGCCTACCTGTCCCAGAGTTATCAACAGATCAGTTCACACGAACTGGGGATGGATTTTGCGGTCTATCTCACCATGCGAGAGCACTATGTCACCAAGCGCAGTGCGGGCATCCTTGGTCTACTTAGAATCAGGCCTGCCCAAGCGGCCCCAAAATGTTCCTGGAGGATTTCGACAGTGCAAAAGAAAACAGTTTATGTGCTCGCCATCGTGGCGTTGCTGGTGGTGCTCGCAGTGGGCGCGTGGCTGTATCTGGCGGGCCAGAGTTCTCAGGCTTCCCAAGGCGCAGCGAGCACGGCGCTTGATCAATCTGCGCTGATTCGTGCGCACTCGCCCACGGAAGGCAAGCAAAACGCACCTGTGGTCATCGTGGAGTTTTTTGATCCGGCCTGTGGCACCTGCCGTTCGTTTTATCCAGAGGTCAAAGCGTTGATGGCCAAATACCCCGACCGCATTCGCCTGGTGATGCGCTATGCGCCGTTTCACAAGGGTTCGGACAAGGTCGTTGCCGTGCTGGAAGCGGCCCATCGCCAGGGCAAGTTCTGGCCCGCGCTCGAGGCTTTGTTCGAGGGTCAGGACGATTGGGCTTCCAACCACACGGCCAAGGTCGATCTGGTGTGGAAATACCTGGAGCCTGTGGGCTTGAATATGGAGCAACTGGCGTTTGACGTGACAGCGCCTGAAGTTCAGAAAGTCGTCGCGCAAGACCTGAGCGATGCCAACACGTTGGGCGTTTCTCAGACGCCGGAATATTTTGTCAACGGCAAGCCGCTACCGTCCTTCGGCCTTGACCAATTGAAGCAATTGGTGGCCGATGAAGTGGCAAGAACGCGCTAGCACCTCTTCTGGCAGCGCTGCGTTCAATCGAAGTGCTTGCGCACGCGTGCCTCCAGCAGGCTGCGTGCGTCTTCTTCGGTGGTGTTTTCCAGGCGCTGGTAAATGGATGTGGCAATCGGGCGGAACACGGCCATGACCGCTGGATCAAAGTGGCTACCAGTGTCTTTTTCGAGAATCGCCATGGCGGCGTCCAGTGACATGGGCTCCTTGTAGGGGCGCTTGGAGCATAGGGCATCAAACACATCGGCGACGGCAAAAATGCGCGCTGACAACGGAATGTCTTCACCTTTGAGGCCGCGCGGATAACCCGTGCCATTCCACTTTTCATGGTGCGCGGCGACGATGGCATTGGCACCGTCCAGCCAGCCCATGCCGGTCACAATTTCTTCGCCCTGGGAGACATGGGTGCGCATGATTTTGAACTCAGCCTCGTCGAGTTTTCCGGGCTTGAGCAGAATGGCGTCGGGGATGCCGATCTTGCCTACATCGTGCAAGAAACTGCCGGCAATCAGCGACTGCATGGCGCTGCCTGTGAGGCCCATCAGTTCACCCATGCCCGAGGCAATCCAGGAAACGCGGTAATTGTGGGCGCCGGTGTCCGAGTCGCGTTTTGCGATGGCGCGGCCCAGTGCCTCCATCATCGAGATATGGGAGTCCAGCACTTCGCGGGTCTTGCGTTCGTTCTCCTTGGATAGGTGCACCACGACCGGAAAAATGACCAGACCGCAAAGCAGGGCTGCCAGCGCAGCCATTCCCGCTGCAGTGAGTGAACTGGTCATGATCTGGTCGCTTTGCCATTGAGGCACCAGACGCACGCCTTCAAAGTAGCCGGTGATGGGAAGACTCATGTCGGTAGCCGAGTTGCGCAGGGGAATAAACACGCGCAAGGCCCATTGATTGCTGCCTAGCTTTAAGCTGTCGTAGGACGCTTTCTTGTAGTTGGGTGAGCCATGCTTGGGCACCAGAGACTCGATATTCTGGCCATCACCGGTCATTGCTTCAGCCAGCTTCTGGCCGCTGGGATCATAAATTTCAGCGATGTCGAGCAGGCCGCCCACAATGGTCTTGGCCGCCAGTTCGGCATGCGCGGTGGCCTGGGGTCCCGTGAGGTCAATCGCGTCATAGTGATGCAGCAGCCGTCCCGACTCCTCGGTGGCCAGCAGGACGATGCTCTCTTCGGCATTTTCGCGGGATACAAACCAAGCTAATGTGCTGGCCACGGTGGCTAGTACCAGGCTGACCGCAGCGATACGCAGCGCAGTTTGCTTTTGGAAAGAGTTCATGCCGCATTGTCCCCCGCAGGATGACGGGAGTCTTTGCTGTATCTCACAAAGCAGTGCGCAGCGTCCAAATCTCGGGGAACAGCACCACGTCCAGCATCTTGCGCAGATAGCTCACACCGCCGGTGCCCCCGGAGCCGCGCTTGAAGCCGATCACACGTTCTACGGTGGTGACATGGCGGAAACGCCAGAGCCGGAACGCATCTTCCAGGTCGGTGAGCTCCTCGCCTAGTTGGTACAAGTCCCAGTGTTGCTCGGGGTTGCGATAGACCTGCAGCCAGGCCTGCTCCACCGCATCGTTGGCGGCATAAGGCTGGGTCCAGTCGCGTTGCAAATGACTTGCCGGCACGTCAATGCCACGGCGCGCCAG
>CANFNO010000018.1 GCA_947447845.1 Burkholderiales bacterium
ATTCAACGAGGCCGTCGTTCAGCACAAAGGGGCCGCAAGACGAGACGCCGACGGACTCCACGCTGGACAAAGGGATGCCTGACAGTGCGCAGCTCTCACCAATAAGGCGGATGATTTGCTGGGCCAATGTGGCGTTGGTGCCCTCCTTGGCGGTGGGCTCGGAGACCTTGCCGCTGATGCCACGGTGGTCGGCCATGCTGATGGCCACTTTGGTGCCGCCGATGTCTACGCATGCTATGGCGGGGCTGCCTACGGGAAGGTGGATCAAGAGATCCAGGGTTGATTGATTCATTTCAGAAATTTAACTGCATGCCTACCGTAAATAATGAATATTTACTGTCAAAGCGCTCTGCCGTGCTGGTGTTGTAGGTGACGGGAATATCGTTAAAAAACAAATTGCTGGTAAGTTGGCCGCGGGCGAACATGGTGAGCTTAGGGTTCAATTGGTAGTTTGTTTGAAGACTGATGTTGTGGTTTTGGGTATAGGTCTTTCTTCCACGTGCGGCCAAGATGTCGTCAACGGCCTCTCGCTTGACCACGTGCAACAAGTAGCCCGCCATGATGGTCCAAGGACCGTTCTGCCATCGCCCATTCACGCCCGCCTGAAAAAACGTGCCGCTCCAGGCGATTTCCTTGGCCACATCCACACCATAGTCTCCACTGCTGTCGTAGAACTGCTGGATCACACCGCCGCTTACATTGCAAGGCGGTATCAGCGTGCCGTAAATGTTATTCCCGGTGAAGGTCACGTTGTAGTCGCAGCCATTGCGCGTTGTGGTGGCGGTGAGGGCGCTGTAGGAAAGCTGGCTGCTACCCACACCAACATTTACGCTGACATCAGAGCTTGCATTCAAATTCCACGTTCCGATCAAATCCACTTGCAACTGGCGGTCTGACGGATCGGTGATCTTGACTGTATTGAGCCTAGCCCCCGGCACTACCACCGCAGTGGTGGATTCGGTGGCCGTGGCACCACTGCCCCAACCTGATAGCCGCACCGCAATGGCTGGCTGTTTTCCATCGGCCTCGACAAACCGATACAGACCGGAGAGCATCCAACTCGTGTAGTTGTAAGTGTCAGAAGTGCTACTTAGTGCACGCTGCCATAGCCCGCCACTCAGCCACTTGCCATCACCCAAAGGCACGCCGCCTGAAATGTAGGTGCCATGGTAGTCCCCTGCCTTGGTTCCTGCAGTGAGCGGATCACTGTCACGAACATGAAAGACATCCAGAGAGCCATTCATTTGGTCGGAACCAATCTCCAGATAACCATTAGGCGAGGCCGATTCCGGCCTCGCCGTTAGGAACACATCAAGTGGGGCTGCAGTAGCCGCTACCGACAACGCTGCAAATCCACAAAACAAATACCAGTCTTTAGACAATTCAGTTACCCCCTGTAGCACCTGCCCAGGGGCAACTGCATTCTGCGCATCAATTGGTAAGCGTAATGTAGCCTTCCAAGCCAAAGCCAGTCACCGGCACAGTGGTTGTTGCCGAGCCATTGGCATCAAGCGCTGTAGGCACACTGATGGTGAAAGGCGCAAACGCACTTCCATCAGCCTTCTTTAGGGGTAAGTCGCTGACCACGATGGTCACCTTGTAAGTGCCCCGCAACGCGGTGATGCCGGTGAAGTCATTGCTCACGGTGTTGATGGTGTAGTTCACCATGTCACCCAACAGAATACTGTTTGCAGCAGTCAACGACAGTGTGTTGGCTACATTCTTCACGTTGTTGGAGAAGTCCATGACGGCCTTCTTGGCCCCATCCATCGACACTCCATAGGCCATGGCAGTTGCCCCGGATGCAGGAACCGATATGGTGAAGTTGCTGCCGTTCTTGGCAACACTGACATTGTCAATGTAGGCCATCACCTTGCCCTGGCCGCTACCCGTTTCGGTAATTTGCACCGCCGCCTTCAGCGTCTGGTTAGGCGCCATAGTGAAACTACCCACTTGAGCCAAGGTCACATTCAAAGTAGCCGGTGATGACATGGGCCATTTGACGGAAATGCCTGGACTGCTCTGGAAGGCTGTCAGTGAGATGGGCGTCGTAGTACCGCGGTCCGTGATGCTTATCGCGTCGTTCGCCACCGATAGGTAGTCAGTCACACCCGCCGGAGTCACTGGAACTGAGTTGGTAAACAGCAAGTCATCAAAATAGAACGTTGTGTCTGCGCTTACGGTTGTGTTGAAGTGCGGGAATATATCGATCTGTTTATAGGTTCCAAGTTTCGCATCAGGAAACACAAAGGTCAGCGTCTCCCAGGCATTGGCTTTGGTCGTTGTTGCCTGCACTTCGGTGGTTGCGCCATTTGCGCCTTGGGCCAGTTTCAGGAGCACCTTTTCTCCGGCTGCAGGCGAGTAAACACGCAAGGTAAAAGTCTTTTGCGATGAAGTCAGCACTACCTGCTCAGCCGTGTCAACTGTTGCACCAAAGAACTCTTTGTCATTGGTCTTCTTAACCATCTTCAAAACTTTGTTCGCTGCATCGGATGGGTCTGCGCCTATCTGTGCATAACCGCCGCCGTTATCACCAAAGGCCTGTATCACAACAGATGACGCTGCAAAATCCATGCTGGCAAAAATGGGTAAAGCAGGGGTCGCTGTGGGCACCAGATTCAGATCATCAAAATAGAATTTCGTTTCATCCGAAACTGCGGTATTGAAGTGCGGCAATATGGATACTTTGGCGTAGGTTCCTGCATTGGTAAAGGTAAACGTCAAGGTCTCCCACGCATTGGCTTTGGTCGTGGTTGCCAATACCTCTTGTTGTGCACCATTGGGACTTTGCTCAAGCTTAAGAAGTATCTTCTCGCCTACGACTGGCGAATACACACGCATCGACAAAGTGCGATTGGTATCGGTCAACACAACAGATGGCGTTACCGTGAGCGCACCACTACCGCTGTTGTCAACGGTCGCCCCGAGGAAAACTTTATCACCTGGTTTCTTTACAATTTTTGCAACCTTGTTAGCTGCATTGGCGGGGTCATCGGCAACCGCCGCGTATCCACCGCCATCGTCGCCAAAGGCTTTCAGATTGATGCCTTTCTCGCTGAAGGTAATCGTGCCGATGGGCGCGGTAGGAATCACAGTTCCGATGGTCACCTCGTGTAGCAAATTCGCTGCGAGGGCAGCGATAGCAGCGGGGTCGCTTGGCAACGCCGCAGGGTCAATAGTCTGCTTGACAAAGTACGTGATGTAGTCGCTACTTTGATTCTTCAAGGTGGTCTTCGCAATGTCGGTTGCGGCCAGTATGTCATTGGCCTGGTATGCCAAGCTGGACGCAACAGCAGTAGCCAGAACAGGCGCACCACCATAGGCAGTCAACTTTGCCTTTACCTCCGGAATGACCGTTGTTGCAGCCAGCACTTTGTCAACGGCTGCCCTCACCATTGTGTCAACAACAGCGCTATCAACCACGCCGCTGCTTTTCACCAAAGGTGCGCTGCCTGTGAGCGATGCCGCAAAGGCTTTGGCAACTTCGGTGTAGATCGGCTGCAGCGCCGCACTGCCAACTGCACCGGCAAGTCCGGCAAAGAGTTCCGTGGTCTTTTGTAACACCTGCTGCACCGCCAGAGCCTTTTTGAACATGGCCTGGTCGGTCTGAGCGATCGGGTCTGTGTGCAGCAAGTCGGTACCTTCTGGCAAACCCATGGTGGTGTTGACTTGGTCTTGCGTCATGCCCGACGCTATCAGCGTCGTCAAGGGTGAAATCACGGTGGCGCCGGCGGGTGCTACCAGCACTCCGGAGAACATCCGGCCAGTGTCGGCATTGGTGCCTTCCGTCACGAATATCGCATGGTTGGAACAACCCTGCGGGAAAGTGAACTTGCCACTGTCCACGCTACCGCCCAGGGTGTAAGCAATAGGCTCACCGGTATCTGGTAAACCGTTGTCATTGGTATCGCACACCACTTTGGAAAACTGCAGGTAGCCATCTACAGCAAGGCCATTGCTCGGGGAATAACTAGCCGTGGTGGGCGAGTTTGACCCACCGCCACAGGCCGCCAGCAACACCGCCGCGGTGGCCGCTGGAATCAGACGAAGTTTGAAATGCATTGGGTACTCCCAAATTCAGTGAATGATCCCGCCGCGAGGCGGGACCTGACGGATACCATGAAATTAGTTTATGAAGCTAATCGGTCCGATATTGAGGAATGTGGGATACGCCGGGGGATTGCTCGGAGCGGTGGTCACGTACTGCAGGTTGGTGCCGCTAAGCTTCACCGCGATCGACCCAACTTGTGACCAAACACTGGCGATGGTGTATGCCCCTCCGCAGTTTGCGGTCAAGGTGAAATCTGTTTTGAGGATAGTGTAGAGCGATCCAGCGCCGATCTTCTGTCCTGTAACGGTGCGGCTAATTTCAGGCCTGCCGGAACCGTTAGTGCAAGCAACGTTCGTCGGGCCTTGCAAGATCACCTCCACTTGCGGGGTGAAAGTGTTTTTCTCCCACGTTTCAGCATCGCCCCAAAATTTGAGTTGAACTTTCGCAAAGGCTGATGCGTCTGCTGTCGTGTTGCTTGGAGCGTTTACAAAACCTCCAAAGTACGCATCGGTATAGACCGGTGTTGCCGCCTTCCCAAAACCATACCAGAAGTTATGCACCCCAGCTGGATCAGCTGCACTACCGGAAACGCCACCATCCTGATAAATCTTGGTGTCAAAAAGCCGCTGGTCAAAGAAGAATCCAACATTTCCACCCAACGTTGACTTGGCAGAACTATCGGCGAGACTTCCGGTGTAATCGCTAGAGAAGACGCCCCCGGTAAACGTTCCGCCACTACCACCACCACCAGTACTCGCCGTACCCCAAAAATAGATGTTGTCAACATTTATGGATCCGGCAACAGCAGACTCTAGTTTTAATTGAATGACTGCTGCTTTGTTCGTTGCGCCGGTAAATTGACTCAAATCTATGTCAACGCTGTTCCACGAGCCAGGGCTAACTGTTTGGGTGACAGCACTTTCTCCACCACCAATCAGTGATATTTTCAAACTTGTTAGATCAGTGGACCAGAGGTCGAGGTGCAATTTCCCCTTTCCGGACACGTCAACCGGGTTCGTTTCCCATGTGATCCCTTCATATGCACCGACCGCTCCAAAACCACCGCCTTGAAATGTGTATAAAAGAGATTTATTACCAGCAACAGTGACCTCACTTTGCGTCACACTTTGTCCCCAATCAGGCCGCGGGACAAAGCCAGCAGTGGTGGACGCGTCGCTATAGATGACCGTCGACCCTGTTGGAATAGTAGTGTTTGGAGCACAAGTCAGTGTTGATGTACTGCACGCAGCAGCAGCAGTCCCCCAGAAGTAAATATTGTCCACATTCAGTGAACCCGCAACGGCAGATTCAAGCTTCAGCTGAATTACAGCCGATTTGTTTGTTGCGCCGGGGAACTGACTCAAATCGATATCAATGCTATTCCATGTTCCCGGAGTCAGTGCCTGGGTGACTGCGCTTTCACCACCACCAATCAGGGAAATTTTTATGCTCGTGAGATCAGCTGTCCAAAGATCCAAATGCAACTTAGTTCTACCGGAAACATCCAAAGGACTAGTCTCCCATGTGATTCCTTCGTACGCACCGACCGCCCCAAATCCACCACCTTGGAATGTATACAGAAGTGACTTATTGCCAGCAACAGTTACCTCACTTTGCGTCACACTTTGTCCCCAATCAGGGCGGGGGACGAAGCCAGCTGTGGTAGACGGGTCGCTATATACCGTTAGGGCGCCATTCGGGATGCTTGTAGCAGGTGCGCAGGTTAGCGCAGTGGTACTGCAAGTGGCCACACTGGGCGTCACCGTAAAAGCCACCACGTTTGGATTGTTCGTCAAGTCAAAAACCTTGCCAGTTGGCAAGGTCAGTGTGGGAACTGCCGAACTGGTAGGCGTGACTTCCACCGTATAAGTCGTAGCGTTGACCTTGGTAAAGTTGCTCGGCGTGCCATCGGCCACTACCAAGTCCTCAACCGAAAAACTGCTTCCCACGCTTTCGCTAAACACGAAGGTAAACGTAGTATTACCTGCAACAGTGCTCGCTGCTGATGTAATGGTCGCGGTGGGTGCAACGGTGTCACCGGTTGCACCCCCACCGCAAGCGCTAATCAACAAGGTTGCAGCCAGGGCACAAGCCGAGAGGCTGAAGGTTTTGGCAAATTGATTCATTGAAAGGACTCCTGACTGGGAAAGTGTTATGAATACGCTGTAACAGAAAGCGCATTCATGAAAGCGCTTTCATGTAATGTAGAGACATTGTTATTGCTTGGCACTAGGGCTTTCCCTTGGTCTTGAATTAGGGCTTACCTTAATCAGGTGGTTTGAGATGCAAAGTTTTTGTGCTTTGGCAAACCTGATTTTTGCGCTGTCTATTTTTGATACACCCGCACGTAGTCAACCACCATCTGGTCTGAGACAAAGTTGCCTGGTATGGCGCCTCCCAAGTCCCCTCCCATGGCCAGGTTAAGGATCAGGTACTGCGGGTTGTCAAAGGGCCAGGTGCTGTTGTCGAAACCAACCGGCTTGCTGTATGTAAAGTAGGTTACGTCGTCCACCGCAAGTGCTAACTTGTTCTCGTTCCACAGGAGTTGGTAGTTGTGAAAATTGGTGCAAGCATTGCTGACCGCCTTGCTGGAGCCCTGTCCCACGCCGAGTGAGCCATTGAAGTAGTTGTAGGCCCGGGTGTGAATGGTGCCAAGCACCAGGAACTTGTCGGCAAGGCTGGTGCCACGTTGTTCCATCAGGTCAATTTCACCATCTTCAGGCCATACGCCGCCAGTACCCAAGGCCCAAATCGCGGGCCAGGTGCCCAGGCTGCAAGGCAGCTTGGCACGCACGTCAAAGAAGCCGTAAGTCCAATTTGCCTTGCCGCGTGTGATGAGTCGGGCTGACGTGTAGCCCTGGCCTCCATAGTCGCCAGCTGCGGTGAGGCTTTCCTTGCGCGCGGTAACAACCAAGTTGCCGCCCAGTACCTTGGAATTTTCTAGACGACTGGAGGCGTAGTACTGCGTCTCATTGTTGTACCAGCCGAGTCTATTTCGCTCGGTGTCATAGCCCCATTTACTCGAATCCGGCAAGCCGTCCACACCAAATTCGTCCGACCAAACTAAGCGATTCATGCCCGCCAGTGCGGCAGCTGGAGGAATGGTCGGCACTGGAGGGATAACCGGCGAGGACGCAGGTTCTACCGGTGCTGATGCGACTGGTGGAATGGTCGGCACTGAAGGGATAACCGGTGAAGACACTGGTTCCTCCGGTGCTGAGGCGACTGGGATACTGGTCCCACCACCACCTCCGCCGCAACCCGCCAACAGTCCACAGGCGAGCCAGACGAAGGCGTTAGCAGTGACGTCTGGCATCAGATTCGCCCGAGCGTTCCCGGCGCAACGGTCAGGGTTTTGCCGTCGCTGAACTTGACGCTGATGGGAGACTTTCCTGCGTTGTATGCAAGATAAGTTCTTCCCCCATCCCCCCGCTTGAACACGCTATAGAACGTGGTGTTTGCGGTTACCGTCAGATCTACCGCACCCATTTCCTGAAGGCTCAAGAGCCAGTGCAAGGCATGGCTGCGGGTGTCGCCCAGTTCAAACGAGCCCCAGCGGTTCCATGCTGCAAGTCCAGCCGCAGGGTCGGCCAACCCGAGATATTGGGCGAATATGTCCTGCCAGATATCGGGCGGATTGATCTTCTTTCCGCGCGATTCCCAGAGGGCAATTTCAGGTTTGAGCGCGGCCACGTTGCGCTTTACAAAAGCCGGGTCCGTGGCCAGATAGGTGGAAGCTGTCGTAAGTGGCAGGATGTTGATTCCCTTGATCTGCCGCGGGTCATCAATCCACCAGGTGTTGTGGGCAATCATGCCGCCAAAGACCTGGCTGACTTCGATGTTCTTATATTCAGGTGGCAGCACCTTGCCATGAATGTCAAACCAGTAGTGATTGATCGCCTGCACCTCCGTGCTGTACAGGTACACGCCCAAGTCGCGCAGGGCTGTGTCGCCATGCACCTCAGCCCAAAGGATGATGCCCGCCCAGGCGTTGATTGCCTCTGAGGACGATTCCTGGTTGTTGCCCATGTCCCCCATTCCGATACCGGAGGCCCACGAGTGCCCTTCATACGGGTCGAAGTTGCGCAGGAACGGGAAGTCAGACCCACCACGCCTGGGGTTCGCAATGTCGTCGACCAGTAGCTTTATCATGCCGCCCCATTTGTCGTCAGCCGCCCAGGCCGGGTCACGCAGCGCGATCTCGGCGGCAGCGCGTATCCAGTAGCCATAGGTGAAGTGGTGGTCGTTGAGTTGCTCGACGGTGAAGAATTCTTCCGGATAGCTGGCGACAGTGCCTTGTCCCTTGTCGAAGTGAAAATAGGTGCTGCCTTCTCCCGAGAGCCACTGTTCCGCACGCCCTTTGACCAGGGCCAGCAGTTTGTCGCGCGTCTCGAGGTCCCCCTGTTGTTCGGCTACGTCCATTAGTTTCAGGATGCGCTGCAGGCCTTTGCCTTGCCAGTAGGGGCCCTTGCCTTCTTCCAGCATCATGCGGCGGGCATTGCGCACATCGGCCTTGAGTACATCGCGCAGTTCGCCGCTGCGCGGGCCTTCGGATACGCCTGGCCAAAAGGGTACAAAACCGTTGTACGTCGCAGTTGTTTTGAACTGTGAGGCCTGCAGCAAGCGGATGGGTCCGCGAATACTTTCATACGACGCCCCGAGCTTGCTTTCAACAGCCGGGTTGTTAAACCAGTGGTGCGGATACAGACCCAACAGGAGACCGACCTCCGGGCCTTCCATGGTCTTGGTGGCCGCGCTGAAGGTGGTCTCCACCTGACTGGCCTGTCTATCAAACTTCCATTCCACCGAAGTGCTTTGAACAAAGGCATAGGCATGGCGCGTAAACAATGCCAAAGTTTCCGGTTTGCCATCAGGCAGCGCAGCTGCACTGACATATCCCTTACCTGAAGGGAGGTGGGCAATCCACTCGGCGTCCGACACTTTCTCCCAGGTCGCACCCTGCGGTGCAAACAGCGCATAGTCTTTGCCTGCAGCGGACAAGGCCAGTACCTTTGCATCGGTGCCCTGCACCACACGCTGGGCGGCCTGGGGCAGGCGCAAACGCAAGTCACCCCGGCTGATGTTGACTTGCGCATACGGCATACCGTGGGCCACGGTGACTTGCAAGTCATCCGCACCACGCGCCATGGAAATATTCACCGACCAGTCGCCTGCACCCGCCAGTTTGGCCGGACCTGGCTCGAACGCGACAGGTGACAAGAGCAGGGGGTTCCGGTGTGGGTATTGGATTACCGTGTCTTTGCGCTCTGTGTCCACCACGACTTTGGAAGGCAGCGCAAACTCTAAACCTTGTGCCGTGGTGCGTACCGTCATCGGTTGCACGAAAAGTGCCTCGGGTTTGTTGCTGTAGAGCAAAGTGGAATACCACTGCGCGGTGGGAGCCGCCTTGCCCAACATGGCTTCGGTTCGTAGTTCCGCCCGGGGTACGGCGCGGTCACCCGTCTTGGGGGTTGCGTAGTAGGTTCCTGCCCCCAGTTTGACGGGTTGCGCGAAGGCAGTCCCCGTCCCCGCCACGACCATGCAGAGCGGCAACAGGTAGATCGGCAGTCTTTTCATGGGCATTTCCAGCAAGTTATTTTGGTACAGATTCGCATAATATTGAAAGCGCTTTCTTTATTCCAGAACTTTACGCCGAACCGAGGGAATACCCCAACGCCGTGCAAGCTTTTGGTCAAAACTTTTTGTGCAGACTAGGGAAAACACTGTGCACGGAATGACCAAATGAGGAGATCATAAAATTCCATTGAAAGCGCTTTCACAAATGCACTGCGGGCATCAATCACTATGAAAATTCTTCCCCATATAAACAAGCAACTTCACGTTGTTCAGGCAGTGCTTGCGGTGTTGACTTTGTCAGCCGCTTGCCCGAGCCAAGCCGTTGATTTCGGTCCCGACGGCATGTTCAGCCTGAATGGCTTTGCCGAGGTCACGACCAGTATGCAAGGGAGCTATTGTCAGCAGTGCCAGGTGGCACCCAGCACAGCCAGCAAGCAAATCCGAAACTCGGACGCGATCATCCCTGGTAAAGCCTACCGTGACACCGTGATGTTGAACTGGCAGTTTCAACCCGATCTGAGCTTCAAGTACGATTTGGGACGGGGCTTCAAAGCTGGCGGCAAATTTAGCCAGCGCTGGCGCGAAGCCTATGTGGATGGCTTCAACATTGAAACGCGGTATGGCGGTGCAGTCGATGTACCCGACTATTGGTACAACAAAAACCTGTCACTTAGCCATGAAGACTACGGAACGGCAACCATAGGTGCAATGACCACGCGCGGATGGTCGGTCGCAGACTATCCATACGGCGGCAACGTCGGCCTGTCATCCGCCTGGGGGGCCAGTGGTGCTGGCTACGGCATGCTGACAAACGCCCTGCGCGTGGCCTCCCGCACACTCGATGTGGCTGAAGGTGACTTATTTCTGGAAGCTACCTACGATCAAGGCAATACCAATTTCACGCGCCTCAAGCCGGAATTCCTCGAAATATATGCCCAGTACCACAAGGGCGACCTGGTTATTGACGGTGTGTTGCAAGATGCCACCAACGGCGGTCCGGGCGCATGGGGCCACGCACCATTCAGCGGTGTGACACCGTTCTCACCGGACGACAAGAACCCGGCACTCCAAAGCACCCACCAATCCATCGCCATGCTGATGGCGCGCTACCAGGCCACCAGCCAGATCGAACTGACCGCGGGCGTGCGGCGCAACGAATGGAAGGGCGCCAGCCTGGTCTACAACGCGGTCACGAATTGGACCACTGCCTTCAACGTGGATTTCAACAACATCAACTACCCCGGCTACTCGGCCGTGTCATATGACACGATGTTGGGCTTGCGCTACCGCGTGAATAAATGGATTTTGTCGACTGGCATGGTTTATCTGGGTACGGCTGAAACCAACAATCCGTCAGAGCGCGGCCAAAGCAACTCGGCGCTCGTTAACACGCTCAATGCCAACTACGAGTTCGGTAATGGCTTGCTCTTTGAATCCACCTTCGGAATGGTTCATTACAACAAGCGGGGGCTTTCACCCATGTCCATGCCGGGCAACAGTGACTTCAGCAATGTGGACTCCCGAATCACCCAGGATGGCCGCTGGTTGACCATCGGCATGCTCTACGCCTTTTAAATAGACAACGACTGAGAGCCACACCATGCGTTCCCATACTCTTTTCTCATTTCATTCCACGGCCAACCGCTTGGCGCACGGGAGTATTGCCCTTGTCGCATCGCTGGTGCTCGCAGCCTGCGGTGGCGGTGGCACCACCTCCGACAACGGCGCTACTACCGCAAACACGGTCAGCAACAATGGTTCCATACAAAGCGGATTACGCGCGCTGCCTTCAGACTATTCAACCCGTAGGGCTGCGTCGTATTCACCGTTTCGCACGACCAATCGTGATGCCGAGATTCCTACAGAAGCCAACATCAAACAAGACCTGGATTTGCTCCATGCCAGTGGCGTAGGCCTTATCCGCCTGTTTGATAGCCAGGCCAAGACATCGGCCTTAATACTGAAAGTCATCAGCGAAAATCCTCTTCTGGACCTCAAGGTGCACCTCGGAGCGTACGTGAATACCTTTGAGTACTGGGGTCAGAGCGCATCCGAACAAGCAAGCATCCAGGCGGGCAATAGTGAAGAGCTGGCACGCTGCGTTGCCTTGGCCAATTCTTACCCGGACATTGTGGAAGCTGTGAGCGTGGGTAACGAGACCATGGTGAGTTGGTCCATCGTGCCGATTTCAACTCGGCAGATGGCCGCGTACGTTCGCACAGTACGTAGCCAAATCGTGCAGCCAGTGACGTCTGATGACGACTGGTCATTCTATTCCGGTGGCCTGCCACATCACCCGGCAGAAAATCAGGCCGCTGAGGTGCTGGCTGAATTGGATTTTGTCTCAATGCATACCTATGCTCATGAAGCGGCCAAGTTCGATCTGTTTGACTGGCGACAAAAGTCTGCGTCTGCTGGACCAGAGCGTGCCAATGCAATGATGGTTGCCGCCATGACCAAGACGAAACAGGACTACGCGGGGGTTCGTTCCTTCATGGATAGTGTTGGCAAAGCCAAACTGCCCATCGTCATCGGAGAAACCGGTTGGAAGGGCGTCGACTCGGGCGGAAGCAACGGGCAATATCGCTACTACGCAAGCCCTGCGAATCAAAGGCGCTACATCGGCGACCTGTTGTTGTGGGCTGACGGACTGCGTGCAGGGGGAAGTCTCAGGAACGTCTTCTACTTCGAAGCCTTTGATGAACCCTGGAAGGGCGGCGACGACAAGTGGGGCCTATTCAACGTCAGCCGACAGGCGCGGTATGCAATTCAGGGCCAGAACCTCAAGAAAGAAGTGGTGACCGCCGGGGCAACCTACGCGTACGAGCCAGTAAGCTCTACCGACTTGCTCTATTTCACCGCACCAGCGGTGAACACTGCTGTCAGTGCGAACAAGTTCTATGTATATGGCGACACTCTCCCAAGCGATGCACTCAAAGCCGTACAGTATTGGACCAGCCCAGCTCCTACATTAAACGGAATTCGAATCGACGCTTTTTGTGGAGCCGTATGTCAGGCAGTTGCAACAGAGGATGCCACAGCGCCTTTGTCCTCGGATGGCGGTAACTATTGGAAGATCACGCCCAAAGCAATACTGGATGGCTCCGACAAAAATGATAGCTATGGATGGGGTGTTTTGTACCACCCGACCGGGGATTTTGGGTTCCTGACGGAGAACCTGTCTGCATATCAAAATGGAACTTTAAACTTCTTGGTCAGTACAACTTACCCGGGCAAGATTGAAATTGGGCTGAGCAGCGACACCGAAGATGGAGTTACACAGGAGGCATACGTTGCCTTCGGCAGCGGTCAATATGGTTACTGCAACACAGGAGCCTGGTGTCAGGTTTCCATACCGTTAAGTCTCTTTAGGGCTGCAAATACAAATATCGACCTGAGCCGGGTAATCAACCGATTTGTCATTGCTGACAAGTTTGCAGACACAGGCAAAAACCCGAAAGTTGCCGCGGAGGTCAACAACCTTCCGGTAATCCGCGTCGACGCGATTTACTACAGCAAGTAGTCCTTTCAATCTTGCTCAGGGCCACCTGCCACTAGGTGGCCCTTTTCATTTTCTGATTCTCACGCCATGATTCAACAACACCTCACTGCCCAAGATACCAATGACCGTCTGAGCGAACAAACGTCCTTGCCTTCAGGGCCGACAGATCCAGACCTGTCCAACGTTTGGGTTGAACCACGCCGCACTTTCCAAACAATCGAAGGTTTTGGTGGTGCTTTTACTGAAGCAACCGCTACGGTCTGGCAATGCCTTCCTCCAGCCCAACAGACCCAAGTGCTGCGCGATTACTTCTCACCAAGCGAAGGTCACGGCTACACCTTCTGCCGCGTACACATGAACAGCTGTGACTTTGCGTTGGGCAACTACGCTCATGTAGAGCAGCATGACGATCTGTTGCTGGAAAGCTTCTCTATAGAGCGTGACCACCATGCTCTGCTGCCGATGATCAAGGCTGCATTACAGGTAGCAGAACAGCCAATCAAACTGCTGGTGTCGCCCTGGAGCCCGCCGGCCTGGATGAAGAGCAATGGCCAGATGAACCGGGGTGGCAAGTTGCTACCGCAATTTGCCAATGCCTGGGCGCGCTGCTTTGTGAAGTTCATCCAGGCCTATGAGGCCGAAGGTGTGCCCGTATGGGGCGTCTCTGTGCAAAACGAACCTGCGGCGGTACAAACATGGGACTCCTGCATCTACAGCGCAGAAGAGGAGCGCGACTTTGTGCGCGACCATCTGGGCCCGGAGTTGCATAAGGCGGGCATGGGACATATCGCGATCGTGATCTGGGACCACAACCGTGATCTGATGGTGGAGCGTGCCGGTACGGTGTACGCCGACGCCGAGGCCGCAAAGTACGTCTGGGGCACAGGCTTTCACTGGTACGGTGAAAACCATTTCGACCATGTGCAACTTGTGCACGACGCCTGGCCCGATAAGAAGTTGCTCTTTACCGAAGGTTGCCAGGAGGGCGGACCGCACCACGGTTCATGGGCACTGGGTGAGCGTTATGCGCGCTCCATCATCAATGACTTGAACCGATGGACGGCGGGCTGGATCGACTGGAACCTGCTGTTGGACCACAGTGGCGGCCCCAACCATGTGGGCAATCTCTGCAGCGCGCCGATGCTGGCCATGAACGATGGCACAGATGTCACACTGCAAAGCTCGTACTACTACCTGGGCCACTTTGCACGCTTTGCAAAACCGGGCGCCCGCCGCGTGTTGTGTGCCGTAACCCGCGAGGACTTGGAATGCACGGCCTTTGTAAACAGTGATGGTACGGTGGTGGCAGTGGTGATGAACCGCACCGATACCGCGATCCGCTTCAATCTGCGCATGGCTGAAGGCGTCCAGGCGCAGGCAACTCTGCCCGCCCACGCCATTGCTACCTTTGTAGCTCAGCTGCCTTAAACCACCAACTCTGCAAACAACTCTCGCATCACCAGCTTGGGGCGGCGGTCCACATCAAACAGACCCCAGTGCTTCTCTGGTTCCAACGGATCGGGTGAGCCTTTCCAAGGTTCGTCAAACGCCTCGAATACGAATACCAGCATGCCGCTCTCACGCGTCCATCGCATCAGGTCGTCATAGTAGATGGCCTGCAAATGCTGGGACACGTTTTCAGGCTGGATGCCCCGGCCATTGGAGTGCGTGGCCCAACCTGCCTCAGTGATGACGATCGGTTTGCCCGGATACAGGCTGGCCACGCTGCGTACGTTCTCTTTGGTGTATTCCAGCGCTTCATGGATGTGCTTGTACTCCCACACCGGGTAGGTGTGAATAGAGATGAAGTCAACCTCATTTACCAGTTCGCGCAACTTGTATTGCCAGGGCACATAGTTTTCGCAAAAAGTGACCGGCTGTTGGATGCGCGCCTTGACCCAGCGCACATACTCAATCATGTGGGCGACTGGAACAAAATGGTCGGTCCAGTCGACCGTTGCCTCGTTGCCCACCGCAGCAGAAAATACGATATCTGAATAGTTGCTGGCCAACTGCACCAGCTTCTCCAACTCCAACTGGTTGGCCTTGGTGCTGGCCTCCAATGCCTCTTCGCTATAAGTGCCACCCCAGGGGCATCCGAAGTTGTTCATCTCGGCACCCAGGTAGGCCCCCAGCATCACCTGAAAATTAAGCTTGTCTTCCCGAATCACCTGCAACACGCGTTCTGCATGCAAGCTGCAGTCATACAGGCGCAGGTAGCGCCAGTGCTTTGCCAGGATGACAAG
>CANFNO010000019.1 GCA_947447845.1 Burkholderiales bacterium
CGTAGCCACCGGTGAAGTTCAACTGGTGAAAGTCGTTACTCGGCGCGCTGCTAATCGTGTTGATGTTAGGCACCGTGAGCTTGCCCCAGTTCTGCCAGGTCATGCCATCCACCTTGTTGCTAAAGAAGGAGCCGTAGTACCCCATCTGCATAAAGCTGTGCTCGCCGGTGTAGTGCATAGCCACGTCCACCTGCTCGGTGCTTTGGTCAATCAGATCCGGAATGATATTGGTGATGTCGCTGCCGGTTTGCCGCGACGATGCACCCATGGGCTTCTGGCCATTTTTGTCCTCATGGCGAAAATTGGTTTTGAGCTCCCAGCGGGGATCGACAAACACGCTAAAGCCGACATCCGTGCGTTTACGTTGCGTCGCCAATTCAACCTTATGAAAGGCTGGAGTGTCTGCTGCCAACAACGCGTTGGAAGTGGCTTGCTGCGCCGGTGTGGGCAGGGTCGGCACACCCGCCACGATGGCGGGCGCTGCCGCCACATCCGGCGACAGGCCGCGTGCATTGGCCGTGGTGCCACTGATTCGGGGCACCACAGGCACCACCCAATTGCCCGGCAAGGTCAAGGTCTTGGTGCCAGTACCCTGATATGGCGTCTGGTAACTATCGGATCGGTTGCGTCGAATTTCGTCGTAGTCCAGGTGCAGGCGGAAGCTACCTTGGCGGCCATACTCCACACGCAGATCGCGCGTGTCCAGTCCCAGGTCATTGGCCTGCACACTCCAGCGCGTGGCGTCTTCGCTGTCGTAGCTTGCGCCACCACGCAAGTCCAGATTGCCCACACCATAGGCGCCATCCTTTTGCAGACCGTTGTATTCCCCGGCCTTGAAAGAACTGCTACCCACGTAACCCACGCCCACCTCGACGCTGCTGCTGTGCTGCGTCAGCTCCATCGTCTCCGGGTTGGAGGCTGCGTCTGCAGCCTGTGTGCTTGAAACATGCGCCATGGTGAGCAGTGCAACGTGCACCGCCCAGCTCAATGCGCGAATAGAGAATGCCTTTTGGCAGATTTTCATAATGGTCTCCTTTGGCGCTCAACGCAGGTATTTGGAGCCAGCCACATGGTTCGAACCATGGACCAACACGTGACAGTTCATGCAGTTGCGCCCGTTTAGCTGGGCCCTGGCGGCTGCCGTGGCCAAAGGTGCATTGCCATTGACGGTGGTGACGTTGCCTCCCTGCAAGTTGGCACCACTGTTGACTTGGTTGGAATGGTCGCCGCTGTGGCAGTCCTGGCACAACCAGGGTGCACGCTGCTTGAGCAACGCGGGGTTTACCGAGCCATGAGGCGTATGGCAATTGCTGCAGTCATCTGTCACCGGGCCGTGCTCCCACAAGTAGGGGCCGCGTTTTTCAGCATGGCAGCTGTAGCAGGTCTCATTCACCGTGCGCTTGACCAGCAAATGACTGGCGGTGGAGCCATGCGGGTTGTGGCAGTCGCTGCAGCCGATCTGACCTGCGGCAATCGGGTGCGTCGAGGTGCGGTGAATTTGCGCACGCTGATCCTTGTGGCAGGTGAAGCACACCTCGGGCTGAGTCTGCTTGCTCAGGACCGGGTCATTGCGCACGTGCACCTTGTGGCAGTCTGCGCATACGACGTCGCGCCCCTCGTGCTCGCTACCTGCCCAATGTGCACGGGCACCACTCTTGTGGCAGTTGAGGCAGGTGCCGGTCTGCAAAGCGGACTCTGAGGGTGGATAGACACCACCGTGGCCAAACTGCACGTCCGTGGCGGCGCGACCTTTTTGGTCGGGGTCACCCTTCATGTGCTTTTCACTCGCACCGTGGCAAGACTGGCAAGTGGGGGTGCGTGCGTCAGCCTTCACGCCGTGGCGAGTCTGGTAGATGGAGAGCACCGGCTTGTTTTCCGTGTGGTCGTGGCAACGTGTGCACACCGCGTCTTGCTGCAAGGCCTCTGCAGCCGTTGCTGCGTGGGCCTGCGGCGCGGCTAGCAAGCCGACCGCCATGGAGGCCGCCAGCAGCCAGTTTCTACAATGCATAAATTTCATTTTTAAATCCCTGAAGGGCAGTCTTTACAAAGTAAGAATCCAGGCCACGAGGTTCTTGATTTCCACGGGGTCTTTGCTCTTGACGATCTTGTGGTTCTCTTCATGACCATCGTCGAACTTGACCTTCTCGCCGGATGTGATGTGAAAAATCAGCTTCTCTTCCGCGTCGGGTTTGCCCCGGTACTTGACCGCAATGTCATGCCAGGAGGTGGACTCCTTTTTCTGGTCGATCATGTGGCACTTGAAGCAATTGCTCTGCTTGGCCAGCTTCTCCGCACTGGCCGCATCAGCCGCCTGTGCCTGTGAAGCCAGCGCCACAAGCGACACGCACAGCAGGCGGGAAAACATCTTTGGAATCTTCATCTCTAAACTTTCTTTACTTGGCTTATTTGGCTTGTTTGGCAATTCCGCGACGACCGCGCAGTGCGCCGGGCGCGAGTTCGGGCAGTTTTTGTGATTTTTCAGGCAACATGGCCCACAGCACTGCATCGCGGCGGATGAAGTGGTGGAACAAGGCTGCCCCCACATGCATCACCACCATGCCCAGAAGAATCCATGCACCCAGGGCGTGGTAATCCGACAAGGTATCGGCCCACTCGCTGTCCACCTCAGATATCCAAGGCAAGGGAATCAAGCCAAAGAGACGCACGCTCAAGTTGTGCGCGTTGGTAGCGGCCCAACCCAGCAGAGGCAAGGCAACCAGCGTTGCGTACAGCATCCAGTGCGCGCCCTTGGCGGCCAGCTGCAACAAAACCGGCATACCATGCATGTGATTGGCCATGCCGTGGCGTTGGCGCACATAAAGTCGCACCGCAACTGCCAGCATGATGAGTAAGCCGCACTGCCGATGCATATCCAACAAGAACATGCGCCAGAACTTGTCGCCTATTTCTTCGCGAAGCAGAACGGAGACCACCGCAATCACGATGCACAGCACGGTGCCCCAATGCAATGCAATCGTTAGTGGATGGTGCTTTTTGAGTCCCCGATAAAGTGGCAGGGATTGATCAGTTTTCATGGTGCGGTTTCCTTTCCTGAGTGGCATCACGAAGCGTCTGTATCAAATTGGTGCACCGCACAAAGACGGCTGCCAGATACAAATTTTTTCGCAATGGTGTTGACCAAGCTCAATGTTATTGGCGCTCGGTTTACACAAAAGGTGGGTCAACCCGCAAATGGAATAGGGTGATTGCTACTTCTTTTGACCCATTTATAGGGGTCATGGATAGAGTCTTATGAAATTCTTAAGACAGCCGCAAAGTGCGCATTTTTATTCTGCAAATATAGAAAATATGCGACTTTTGAAAGTCCAATAGCTAATTTTTGGCGTGTATTTATTTGGTGCCAGAATCGTGCATTTTGGTGCGCATTTTGGTGCGCAAAGGCACGGTCGAAACTGCAGACCGCATGCTCGGTACGGACAGTTACAGCCCGGCCCAATCCGACGCTTGCTCCAGGGAGTCGAAGGTTTCTGCTTCGTGCAGCATTTCGCCAGTTGCCACTGCATTGGCGATCTGCGAACGTATTTCGGGGATTAGATTGACAAACGCATACTTGATGCGTGGGTTGGAAAAGTGGCCACCAATTCTCAGGGCATTGATGTCACGCATCTGGCTTTGCGTTAGTCCACGGTATTCGGCACCGGTGTAGTCAGACACCACATAGCGCAAAACGGTGAAGTCAGGATCCTCATGTACCTGTTGCTCCGACCTAAGCACGTCCTCATAGGTCACCACGCCTGAAAAGCGTTTGACAACCCCGTGCTTATATCGTTCGATTTTGTATGCCATCTTCCACCATTTTTATTGCTAAAAATGTTAACGGAAGTGGTCACACGAGGGTACTGTGTTTACCCTTAATTTGAGTGGCTCAAATTCTCTAAAGGCTATTTAGCCTTATTTTCCAATTCGGCTCTATCCCATAGACGCCACATCTCTTCGTCAGTGCTTTCTATCGCAGCTGGAAGTGGGATTGATCTTACGAACTGTCGCCGTTCCACAAGGGCAACGGCCTCTTGCTCGGAAAGCTGGGGTGCATCCGACGCTTTTGCAACCAGGTCTGGGTGACGATACGAGAATTTCATGGGCAAAAGTTTATGACTTCAGCACCTCAAAATCCATCCCCCATTCGAGGGATTTTCATTGCCTTTTCGATTTCAAAAGAAGAAACGGCAATCAGTCAATTCCATGGTTATTTATGCAACGAGCCCAGGTCAGAAATGGACCTTTTCACAGGCTTGGCTACCCCTTCGCGCACACAAGTGCGCGCGAAGGGAATACCCAAGCTTTGTTCAGTGAAATTACTGAGCAGCAGCAGCCTTCAGACACTTCACCATGAATTGCTTCTTGGCGGCGCCTTCAAGCTTTTGTGCAGTCGCTTGTTGTTGGCATTGCAGGCCTTGGCTCTTTTTGTCCTGCGAGTTGGCCTGGGCAGCAGTTGCAGGTGCAACATCAGCAGCCATGACAGCGAAGGAAGCCAGCATGCCAGCGCCAAGGATTAGTTTCTTCAACATGATAAATACCTTTCAAAAAATAAAATGAACCTACTTTATTGGCAGCGAGCGCAATGACGCCAGCAGCACTTCCGAACTTGCAAACCCAACGATTCGCATCCAATGCCCACCCGATGCATAGCGCATTCCAAGTTGAGCAACTTCGCGGGTCATCATGGAACAATCCATTCTGATTCCGCTACAACACTTTTGCCGTCACCAGCAAAGCGCACGATGTAAGCACCTTTGGACGCAAACCGCTGGCCCGGCGCCAAACTCAATCGCGGGTAAACCGTGGTGCCTTCACGTTTGATTAACACCTGTGCCGTTTGGCCAGGCATCGGCCGTGGCGACTTGCGCGCTTCGGGCGTGGCGAGTCGGGCCATAGCGCCTTGAGCACCACCCACTCCACCTTTGTTGTACCTTGCCGTAGACAACTCGCGTGCCTCGTCTTCGGCTTTTGCGCCTTCGCGCAGACTCAGCATGTTCTCGGCCCGTTCAATCAGGTACTCGACATGCACGTTGTCCAGCATGTCTGTCAGCGTTTCGGTGAGATAGCTCATCGCAAAATACACCTCGGACTGCAGCGCTTCCTCGCGCAACTCCAGCTTGACGACCTTCAACCATGAGTTGAAGTAGAACAAGCCCGCACCCCGCTTTTCAGGCAACTGGTAGGGATAAACCAAACGTACTGCCGATTTCCAGGCACCTTGCAATGGCGCATTCTCAGCGGCTGCCATGCGTGCTGAAAGGAACACCTTACCTTTGGGTACGGCCACTGCATTCAGTGCCGGCACATCCGCTTCGGGCCACCACAGCATGACGGCATCATTGGGCCCCACATCGGCCAACGCACGCGACAAACTGGCAGCGTCAGTCGCATCGACGCTGCGTGTCAAAACCGGGATCTTTTGCTTGGCACTTGCCAATAGCGTCTGCAACTGCGTGGCACCGGCCCGTCCGGCGGAGTCACCGCGATGCAATTGAATCAGGCGGGCAGGTTTTGCAGTACCCAGGTGCTGCGCCAGCACTTCCGCTTCCAGGGCCACGCCATCCGAAAAATACAACGAATAAAAGTCCTTGCTGGCGCTCACCGGAGGTGCATCCGTACTGGGGAACCAGCAGGCCACCTTTTGCCGTTCGCAAAAATCATGCACAGGCATCCATTGCCCTGCACCCAGACCGGACACCAGTGCAAACACCGGTTGCGCGCGGAAACGTTCTTCAAGCTGCGCAGCCCAGGTCTGGGGCTCGCCTTGCAATTCCCACACGTCCAGTTCCCAGAACCGGTTGGTGTTGAACATCATTTCTGCGGCGGTGCTCATGGTGCGCATACGCGGTGCAAAATTGCCGTTCTTCTGGTTGACGGCGGCCTTGATGGTCTCCAAAAAAACCTTCTTGCGCTGGGGGCTCACGTCCGGGGTGATGACGGTTGCGAAATGAATCACCCGTGCATCCACGCCGGGCGACCACTTGACTGACAACGTGCGCAGGTAGGAGGCAAGACCGCGTACGTCTGCGTCACTGAAATCAAAGCGCGGCATGATGGGGCTGAGTTCGCGCCCACTCATGTGTTGGCCCTGACGCAATGCAGCCGCAAAACTCTGCAGGTCAAAAGGCTCGTGCTGTTGATTGAAATTCTTGATATTGCGGAAATTCATGGAGACCACGGCACGCTGGTCACCACCAAATATAAAGCGACCCGCGATGGGTGCAACCTGGTCGATTCCCTCGACCGATCCGAGACCACTGCGCCGATGGCAGCTTACACAAGCAACCGGGGCACCTTGGAGCTCTACTCCGCCAAAACGCACACCCGTAATGGGTTTGCCATTGGCACCAATTCCTTCGAGATAAATCTTGCGACCAATCTCCACATCCTCTTGAGAAACCACCCCAGCCAGCGATTGCTCACCACCGGGGGGTCCTGTTCTATCTCCTGCTTCAGCCATGGCCGAGGCAGGCATCGCAGCAAAAGCCGACGTACTCAGGCCAACGGCCAACAGGCCGAGAACCACAAAACGCCGGAATGCTTTAACGAGAATCATTTTTTGATTTCCAGTAGTTCAACATCAAACACCAGGACTTCGTTGGGTCCGATCAGGTCGCCCACACCGCGTTCGCCATAGGCGAGCGCAGCAGGCACCATCACCTCCCACTTGGAACCCACCGGCATCTGCTTGAGCGCTTCGCGCCATCCCATGATTGCCTGGTTCACCCGCAGAGTCGAAGTCTTCCCTTCAGCCGTCGCATCAAACTCGACACCATCGATGGTCGCACCGCGGTAGCGGGTGATCACCGTGTCTGATTCCACAGGCTTGGGGCCGTCACCGGCCTTCAGCACGCGGTACAGAACGCCATTGGTCATGGCCTTGACATCCGGTTTGGTCTTTTGAGTGGCCAGAAATTCAATGCCGCGCTTGCGGTTCTTGTCTGCCAGTTCACGTTGGCTGTTGGCCATGGATCGACGCAACTCGTCCTTCAAGCGGTTCATGACCAGGTTGATCTCACGATCACTCATCTTCATCTCTTTGCCGGCCAGTGCGTCGCGCATTCCCTGGATCATCACTTCAATGTCAAACGCAACGTCGTTTTTGACGTAGTTGCGGATGGCCATTACGCCGGTGGCGTAGCTGATCTGTTCCTTGGAAGCGGTGGCGTGTCCTGCCTGTCCAACTGCTGCTGTGTCTGCGGGTGCAGCAGTCGCCTGGGCGAATGCTCCGCCTGCGGCCACAGCCAGCATGCAGGCAACGAGGGGTTTGAGTAAAGTTTTCATTTGGAAATCATTTTGGATTCAAAAGGCGCCGGTCACCTTGCAGCGACCGGCGCCATCGACTGACGCTTATTTCAGTGCAATCGGTCCAATCGCTGCGGAGTAGAGGCTGTTGCCAACTCCGTTGACTGAACGCACACGGAAGTACAGGGCCAGCGGATTCGGCGTGTTGGCCAAACCGCGTCCTACCAACACAGTAGCCGAGGTAGCGTTGCTGTTGACGTTCTGCTGTCCGACACCCGTCGTGAAGGCCGCATTGGTCGCCCATTGAACCGTGGAGCTGGTCACAGGCGCTGTTCCGGACTGGGTCCAGTTCAGAACCACCGAATCAACAACCAGGACACGCGTCACGCTGGTGTTTGCCAGTGCTGCGGGTGCATCAGGTGCAGCAACCTTCACAGTGATCACGTTCGACGCCGTAGCTGCTGTAGCACCACTGATTGCTTTCACATAGTAGGTGTACGTAGATCCACTTGTCAGACCCGTGTTCACGTAGGTCACATTGCCACCCGTGGCGAGCTTTTGCGCATTGGTACGAGCAGGTGTCGTAGCGATCTGCGTTGCTGGTGCCCCGTTTGTCGAACGCCAGATTGCGAAGCCGGTTTCGACCGTTGTGGTGTCAGTCCAGCTCAGCGTGGCGCTTGTGGCCGACGTCAGTGTTCCAGTCAGGCCAGTTGGCGCAGGCAGAATCGCAATCGGTGTGGTCACAGTCGCGGCAGTAGATGCCGTCTGCTTGTCACCGTTGATCGCCGTAACCACGTAGCTGTAAGACGTACTGCCCACTGCCGTGTTGTCGGTGTAGCTTGTAGCTGCTGCAGCGGCCGTGAAGGTCACCGCTGCGCCCAGACCACCGGTACGCACAATGCTGTAACTCGTCACTGGCGCACCAGCCGTCCATGTCAAAGCAACCTGAGTAGCCGTGTTGGCTGTGGCAACCACATTGGTAGCCGCTGTGGGTACAACGTAGGTGCTTGTCTGCTGCGGTGCGGAGACCGCTTCAGCATAGCCACCGACTGCTGCAACCACGTACGAGTACTTCTTGTTAGCTGCCAGAGTAGCGTCAACGTAACCGTTGCCGTTCGCCAGTTGCGTACCCACTTCAACGTAGGCGCCCACGGTGCCGTTCAAAGCCACATCTGCACGACGCACCGAGAACTTGTACTCCGTGGTGCTGTTGTCAACGAAGGACAGCGTTGCCGTCGTACCTGCCAGCGTCGGAACGGCCAGCGTAGGTGCAAAGTTGGCAGGCATGAGTTCGTTTGCAGCGAACTGGATCGGACGCATGAAGTCGTTTTCTTCGTGACCCAGGATGTGGCAATGCCACACATATTCCCAGCCAAAGTTAACCAACGCATTGGTCACGACCGCTGGGTCGCCAGTAGCCGGATCAATCTGCGTGAAGCCAAACGGTGAGCCCAGGGGCTGCGTTGGATCCATCAGGCGCTCGCTCAGTGGCACGCCGAAGCCAGCCAAAACAGGCTTCTTGGCACGCACGGCGACGATGATATCTTCCAGCGGGCTCATCATGACCGTTTCTTTCCAGCCCATTTCCTTGGGTTCGATCGGTTGGATGAAACCGTCCCAGCCCACGCGGTTGATCACTTGTACGTCGAGCAAGTGGAAGTGCACAGGGTGCGAGTCCACACCGTTGTGTGTGATCTTCCAGATCTGGGTTTCGCCGTCGGCAAACTTCTCAGTCGTCTCGTCAACATATCCGAGCGGAATGGTGGTTTGTGTCAGCGCGCTGGTGAAGGGCAGTTCGATACCCAGAGTCGCGTTCAGGCGGCCATAGGTGGGGTCGAACAGTTCCTGGATGGTCTTCGTCTTAACCAGGTAGCTGGCCTTGGCACCTGCGGTTGCCGCTGCGGTTGCAGTTGCAGTCGCGACCGTGGCGGGGACCGTCACGACGCCGTTGATCTTCTGCGTCAGGGTAACGCCAGGCACTTCGTTCGCGGCATAACCAGAACCGGGGTGGGTCAGGGTAATGTCATAAACCTTGCCGGACGCGGTTGCCACAGCGTTCACAGTACCTGCCTTGGCCAAGCCAGTGGCTGGGTCGATTGGCAAGCCACCGCGAATGTTGACATTCAGCGTGCTCAGATCGGTGTAGCCGCCGCCGCCGGAAGTGGCTGCGTTCATGGCGGGGGTCGTGTTGTCGGTACCGTACAGGACGATGGTGTCTACCAGACCCGTGACCGTAGCCTTGGCACCGGTACCTGGGCCAATAACATTAGTGAGGTATTCCTTGTTGGTAACGGTGATCAGGGGGATCGCGGTATAGCCCTTGCCAGCCGTGAGGATGGTAATGCCGGTGACCTTGCCAGCCGTGACGGTGGCGTAGCCGGTAGGCGTCACGCCAGGCGTTGGGTTGTTGACCGTTGCGCCTGGGGCAGGTGTGAAGGTGATAGCCAACTTGCCGCTCGCCGGGGCATAACCAGCACCGGGAGCTGTGACGACGCCCGATGTGGTGTCTACACGCAGGAAGGCATTGGCCATAGCGCCATTGCCACCACCAGCGGAGAAGCTCATCAGCGGAGCAGAGGTGTAACCCTTGCCCACGTTGGTGATGTTGAACTTTTCAATCTTCATGCTGGCCACGGCTGTAGCAGCGACGCCACCGGCGGCGGCTGGTGCTGCGATAACCACATCGGGTGTCACAACGTAGCCAGAACCTGGTGTGGCAACCGCAACGTTGGCAACGCCATCGCTTGGTGTACCAGGCGTGAACTTGAAGGTTGGGTTCTTCAACGAACCGAGGTAGATGTCGCCATACATATCGACTGGCTTCATGCTGGCCCAGCTGGCGTCAAAACCGGAGTAGACGTCTTGTGCCACGACAGGGCGACGTGCCGGGTCGGAGAAATAAGCGTTGCTGATCGAAGTGTTCAGGGCAACAGGGTCGAGTACGGGCGATACGGGACCAGTGGCAACAGCCTTCACCTTGATTTGCATCATGGTGCGGGTATTCGGACCATAGCCAGGCTTGGTGTTTTCTGCGCCGCCTTCGCCGGTCTGGTCACCCACGCCGGTGAACAAGTCGTTGCGGGGGTCGCCAGCAGGCACAGGTGCGCCAGAGTCGTTGTACACCAGCAGAGTCTTGCCAGCGTATGCGGAGAAATCGATCACGACGTCTGCACGTTCGGCCGGTGCAATCAGCAGACCCGAGTTACCCAGATCCACGTTCAAAACAACGATACGACCCTTGTCCTGAATGTAGTTGATGGGTGTGGGTTCGTAGGTGGCAACCTTGGGCAGCCAGCCGGACTCATTAGCGACCTGATAGATCGTTGGGCCAACACCTGCTGGGTTGGGCACGCCGCCGATACGACCGTCTGTGGGCCATGTTTCAGGGGTGCAGAACGTGGTGCTTGTTGCATCCAAAGGAGTCGGGCGACGTTCGCCAGGGGCACAGGCATTCGATGCGAGCGGGGCACCGGCGGGCACCATGTCGATTTCAGTCTCCACGGGATGTTCCACGCCATTGGCGTCTGTATGGGTGGCGCTAACGAGCGTTCCGTCTGCCAGTGTGGCAGTGGACTTGGCTTCAAACAGGTTGAAAGTCAACATGCGGTCGTTCGTCGCGTTGAGCAGACGGAAACGGTAGGTTGTGGGGTCCACTTCCAGCGTTGGGTAAGCCACACCATTGATAACGGGGGTGTCGTGCCAGCCTTCAGGCGTGGTGGTCACGGTGTTTTCGTATCCTGCTGGCGAATAAGTGCCTTCTGGCAGGTTGTACAGCGCAGGGAACACTGGCCAGAACCAGGGGCCATAGTGCCAACGGCCTACGGAGTTCCAGTTGTTGGCTTGATTGGGGTCTTGCACGGTTTCGTACACGTGGGGGAACCAGGAGTCGCCAGGTTGACCCCAGGCAGTGGTATTCCAGTGTGCGTCTTGCAAAGCGATGTCGTCAGGCACGAAGGTGCGGTCTTGCATCACCAGGGGAATGGTGCGCTCTTTGGGTGGCAAAACGGCGGTCACCGATTTGGCGTAAGCACCCGTGCCGACTGTGGTGGCACCGGAGCCACCTTCGACGAGGGCCGCTTCGACCGAGTCGGTAACCAGGTAGGCGGAGGCCATACCAGCGTACACGTTCAGGCGGGTCGAGCCGAAGGTGTGGTCGTGGTACCACTCCATACGGGCTGTGTGGCCATTGGGGTAGTACAGCGTCAAAGCGCCGTCGCCCGGGTCGTTCATGTCTGGCACGTTTTGGGTGCTCACGCCCTTGATGTAGTTGGACAACATGTTGGGGTCGAGGTAGCCAGCGGGGTCATTGAACGCGGCGGCCAGGCTTCCGGCCACAGTCACGTCATTTTCGCCAGCGGGTGTGATCCACTGGTGCGGTGTACCGTCGCTGATCCAGGGCGTGTCGCCACCGTGCAAGTGCACCGAAGCGCGGTTTTGTGTGTATTCGGTCAGGCCATCGGGGCCAACACCGGCACCCAGGATGGACTTGTCAACTGGCAGGAACAGGTCGCCATTGCGCTTGGAGACGATCCAGGTAGGCACCGGAGTCGGTTCACCTGTGGAGGGGTCGATCTCTATCTTGGTACCGAGAGTAGATTCAGCACGGCCGACCGGCAAAAGGTTCAGTACCTTCAAGCGGGTGGGGGTGTCTTTGTTGGCTGCAATGACTGGGCCTAGGAAGTGCGGTGCATCAACGGCCAAGGCTGGCACCTTGAGGCCAGTCAACTTGCCCTTGGCATCGGTACCGGCGATCAGGATGGCAGTGCCATCAGGATAGGTCAGGGGAAATTGCTTGCTACCTGGCAGGAACTTGTTGCCATCAGCACCGGCCAAACCGTTGCTGGCCAGATGGTCGATCTGAACATAACCGCGCAGCAGAGTGGGCTTGCGCAAATCGGAGTGGAACTTCTCAGAGTACTCAACGATGCCGATTTCATAGTAGTCGTGCGATGTAGCCACGCCTTGGGGATTGACCCACTTGGAAACCTGTGCCACAGGAATGTATTTCTGGGTAACACCATCGGCCATGGTCTTGGCGTTGGCGGCACCAGGCAATGGCAGCGGGTCAACGAACTTGCGCAATGCTTTACCGGTGTTTACGTCGCCATTTGTGGCATTTCCGACCAGCAGGCCTTCAGGAATCGCCGTGTCACGAAGACCAGACGGGCTGTAGGCAAAGAATGTTGCTTTGCGGAAGGAGGTCACGCCGTCCGGTGCAATGACATCCGTAAAGCCTGCGCCTGCAAATGCTGCTTGAGAAGCTGCAATGCTGGTGATCGCTACTGCGACCGATGCCGCTACGCGGCTGAGTTTGAACTTGTTTCTCACTTAATTTCCTTCTCTTAAGGGCTCGCAGTTGTAAATTTGACCGCGTGCAGATTTATGTTAAGACTGACCACCAAGGCATTTGCATTGACCACCGTCTTGGTCCGGCTGCCACTTCTCCGTACATTTCGTCTTAGTTGACGCTAACTGCATCCATCTCTTGTGATTTCCGTTTTTCGCCGTAACGCAGAAATCGATGCAATCAACCCCAACCTTCAACTCCTCCGTCAAAACAACCGATCCAGACTGGCTTTTTCGAATTGCTATGACCAATTAACTTAAGGCGTGTTAAGTATTGTTCAGAGATACACATTTAGACACTCTGTTACAAACAGCAAAATGATCAAAGTGTGAGAAATTACCGCTTTTATCAAAAAAATTAAAGCAAAATTTAAGATTTCCAAGACTCAAGCGGACTTGAAGGCTTTTTTATTGGGGCCTAAATTTAATGAATGAAGTGCTACAAAAGTCGCTTTTACCAACAGAAAATGTAGTCAAAGCGCGACTTCTTGTTACATATTTAAGCGCATTGAGGCCAAATAGCGTAACGTTTACCTGAAAAGATAAATTAAACAGAGATTTCAAACTTAAGAAAAACGCGCTGATCTGCCTGGGACTGGCGGTTCGTTGGCTCACCGAACCCAGCCGAGAGCGGTTTGTCCGATTTGAATTGATGGGATTTGATAAAGAAGCAAACAACAGACAAGAAAAAACCCTTATAAATCAAAGATCTATAAGGGTTCTTAAACTGGCGGAGAGAGTGGGATTCGAACCCACGGTACCTTGCGGTACGCTTGATTTCGAGTCAAGTACATTCGACCACTCTGCCATCTCTCCTGAAACCGCTTCGATTGGACGAAGCCGAGATTCTATCAGGCGATCATCGCCTCAAGGCGTCAGGCGCTCCAGCCCGCCGATAAAGGGGCGCAGTGCCTGCGGCACGGTGATGGAGCCATCGGCGTTCTGGTAGTTCTCCAGCACCGCCACCAGGGTTCGGCCCACGGCCAGGCCGGAGCCATTGAGGGTGTGCACCAGCTCGTTTTTGCCTTGTGCGTTCTTGAAACGTGCTTGCAGGCGGCGCGACTGGAAGGCCTCGCAGTTGCTGACCGAGCTGATCTCGCGGTAGGTGTTTTGCGCTGGCAACCACACTTCCAGGTCATAGGTCTTGGCTGCGCCAAAGCCCATATCACCGGTGCACAGGCTCATCACGCGGTAGGGCAGGCCCAGCTTCTGCAAAATCGCTTCGGCGTGGCCGGTCATTTCCTCCAGGGCTTCGTAGCTCTTGTCGGGGTGGACGATTTGCACCATTTCCACCTTGTCGAACTGGTGCTGGCGAATCAGTCCGCGCGTGTCACGCCCGGCGCTGCCCGCTTCCGAGCGGAAGCATGGCGTGTGGGCGGTCAGCTTCATGGGCAGATCGCTCTCGGCCAGCACCACGTCGCGCACGAAGTTGGTCATGGTCACTTCGCTGGTCGGAATCAGATAGAGCGCGGTGTTGTCAGGCTGCGCCTCGCCGTCCTGGCCGCCCTTTTTGGCGGCAAAGAGGTCGCCCTCGAACTTGGGCAACTGGCCGGTTCCACGCAGGGTTTCGCCATTGACGATGTAGGGCGTGTAGCACTCGGTGTAGCCGTGCTCCTGGGTTTGCACGTCCAGCATGAACTGGGCCAGCGCACGGTGCAGGCGGGCCACCGGGCCCTTCATGACGGTAAAGCGCGAGCCGGTGAGCTTGACGCCCATCTCAAAGTCCAGGCCCAGGGGCGCACCGAGGTCCACATGGTCCTTGATTTCAAAGTCGTAGCTGCCGGGCGTTCCCCAGCTGCGCACCACCACGTTGCCGTGTTCATCCACGCCAACCGGCACGCTTTCGTGTGGCAGGTTGGGCACGGCCAGCAACAGGGTTTGCATATCCAGCTGAATCTGGTCCAGGCGGGTGACCGAACTGTCCAGCTCGGCCTTCAAGCCACCCACCTCGGCCATGACGGCCTCGACTTCGGTGGCACCGGCGGGGCCTTTGGACTTGAGCATGCCAATCTGCTTGCTCAGGGAGTTGCGCTTGCTTTGCAACTCCTCAGAGCGCATCTGGATGGACTTGCGCTCGACCTCTAAGGCGCGAAACGCGGCTTCGTCCAGAAAGGTTTGGGGGTTCTTGCGGGTAGCAAGGCGTGCCACGACGGTGTCGAGGTCTTTTCGGAGTTGGGTAATGTCCAGCATGTTTCTATTTTAAGAGTCGACCCGCAGGCCCTTGGGCAGCGGAAATTTGACGGTTTCCTGAATGCCCTCCATCTTGCGCACAGACACGGCGCCCAGCGCCTTGATGCGGTCGATGACGGCCCTGACCAAAATCTCGGGCGCCGAGGCACCGGCCGTTAAGCCCACGCGCTGGCAGCCTATAAACCAGTCGGCCTGCAGTTCTTTGGCGCTATCGATCATGTAGCTTTGTGTGCCCAGTTTGCGCGCAACTTCGCGCAGGCGGTTGCTGTTGGAGCTAGTGGGACTGCCCACCACGATCACCACGTCCACCTGTGGGCTCATCAGTTTGACGGCGTCCTGGCGATTCTGCGTGGCGTAGCAAATGTCTTGCTGCTTGGGTTCGCGCACCTTGGGAAAGCGTGCCTTGACGGCGGCAGCGATCTCGGCGGCATCGTCCACGCTGAGGGTGGTCTGGGTCACCACGGCCAACTTTTCGGTCTGCTTAGGGTTGACATGTGCCACGTCTTC
>CANFNO010000020.1 GCA_947447845.1 Burkholderiales bacterium
ACACCCCATGAAAATCTTTGGTAACAAACCCACACTGTCTGCCTGGTTCGGCCTGACCGTCGTCTCCATTTTTGTCTTCATTTCGATCTTCACACCCTGGCTGGCACCCTATGGCGAATCCGCCAACATTGGTGGCACCTGGGACGAACCCTCCATGAAGATGTTGCTTGGCGCTGACCAGATCGGGCGCGACATGCTAACCCGCATCATGTATGGCGCGCGTATGACGATTGGCGTGGCGCTGGCCATCACGCTGTTGTCGTTTTTGATTGGCATCGTGCTGGGCTTTATCAGCGCCGTGATGGGCGGCTGGGTGGACATGTTCTTCTCGCGCCTGGTGGATGTCATGCTGTCCATTCCCGGCCTGATCTTTGCGCTGATCATTTTGGGCGTGTTCGGCTCCAGCATCCCGGTGCTGATCATGACCATTGCGGTGCTGGACTCCACCCGCGTGTTCCGCCTTTCGCGTGCCCTGGGCATGAACCTGACGGTGATGGAATATGTCGAAGCTGCACGCCTGCGCGGCGAGGGTCTGTGGTGGGTGATCCGCCGCGAGATTCTGCCCAATGCCTGGGCGCCGCTGATCTCCGAATTCGGTCTGCGTTTTTGCTTTAACTTTCTGTTTATCGCCGGCCTGTCCTTTCTGGGTCTGGGCATTCAGCCGCCCTATGCCGACCTGGGTGGCATGGTGCGTGAGAACGCAGCTGCCATCAACTTCGGCATGATGGCTCCGATCTATCCGGCCACTGCCATCGCCTTGCTCACCGTGTCGGTAAATCTGGTGGTCGACTGGATGCTGTCCATCGACGCCCGCCCCTCCGGCGCGCAAGCCGAACTTTAAGCAAGGACACACCATGAGCGATCAACTGATCCTGGAAATCAAAGGCCTGCGACTGGAGAGCATCGCCGGCAACGTCATCGTCGACAACGTGGACGTGCGTGTCAACAAGGGCGAGGTGCTGGGCCTGATTGGCGAGTCGGGCGCCGGCAAGTCCACCATTGGTCTGTCCAGCATGTGCTACGCGCGTGCAGGAGTGCACATTGCAGGCGGCGAAATTCTGATTGGCGGCGTGAACATCCGCGCTCTGGATACCGATGGGCGTCGCGACATGCGCGGCAAACGCATTGCCTACATTGCCCAAAGCGCCACGGCCGCCTTCAACCCGGCCCACACCTTGATGGATCAGGTCTGCGAAGCGCCGCTGATCCACAAGCTGATGAACCGTACCGAGGCCGAAGCCTGGGCGCGCCAGCTGTTTACCGCGCTGGACCTGCCTGATCCGGAAAATTTTGGTGATCGCTATCCACACCAGGCCTCGGGCGGGCAGTTGCAGCGCGCCATGGCGGCCATGGCCATGTCCTGCCGCCCGGACGTTTTGGTGCTGGACGAGCCCACCACTGCGCTGGACGTCACCACGCAGATCGAGGTACTGATCCTTCTCAAGTCGCTGATTCACCAGTACCACACCGCCGCGATCTACATCACCCACGATCTGGCAGTGGTGGCACAGGTGGCCGACCGCATCAAGGTGCTGCGCCACGGCAAGGAAGTGGAAGAAGGCCTGACCTCTCAAATCCTGCACAACGCCAAGCAGGAATACACGGCGCGCCTGGTGGCAGTGCGGGGTGCAGCGGCCAGCGAGCGCGCGGCCCAAGGCACGGTCAAGCACGAAGAAACCGTGCTGTCGATCAAAGATTGTCATGCCTACTACGGCACCTTCCATGTGGTCAAAGGCGTGTCGCTGGACGTGAAGCGCGGTGAAACCGTGGCTGTAGTGGGCGAGTCGGGTTCGGGCAAAAGCACCTTGGCGCGCATTGTTACCGGCCTCTTGCCACCCCGAAGTGGCGAAATCATTTTTCAGGGCAAGGCACTTCCGCGCAGCCTCAAGGAGCGCAGCAAAGAACTCAAGCAGCGCATTCAGTTGGTCTATCAAATTCCAGATGTCGCCATCAACCCGCGCCAGAGCCTGATGGAAATCATTGGCCGGCCGGTACAGTTTTACTTCGGAGCCAGTGGCAAGGAAGTGCAAGAGCGTGCCAAAGAGTTGATGAATCTGGTGGAGTTGCCGCTGGAGTTTTTGACGCGCCGCCCCGGGCAGCTCTCGGGTGGGCAAAAGCAGCGCGTCTGCATCGCCCGCGCGCTGGCCGCCCGGCCCGACATGATTATCCTGGACGAGCCCACTTCGGCGCTGGATCCCCTGGTGGCAGAAGAAATCTTGACGCTGCTGCGCAAGTTGCAGCGCGAGCTTGGCCTGTCCTACATCCTGATCACCCACGATCTGGACGTGGTGCACCGCATCGCCCACCGCACGGCGGTGATGCTGCAGGGCAAGTTTGTGGCCTTTGATGCCACCGACAAGATTTTCGACAATCCAGAGCACCCCTACACGCAGAAGCTGATAACCGCCGTACCCGAGATGCGGGTGGACTGGCTGGACGAAGTGCTTGCACACCGCGCCAAAGCTGCCTGAACGGTCTGCCCGCGCCAATCTGTGGCTGGGCATCCTGCTGATCGCCCTGGCGGCCCTGTCCTGGAGCACGGCCGGACTTTTTCCGCGCATCGTCAGCACCGATGTGTTCACCACCCTGTTCTGGCGCTCTGCGCTGGGCGGGGCATCCGTATTCCTGGCGCAGGCACTGTTTAACAAGCGCGATGACCTTGGCAGCCTGTGGCGGCTGACGCGGGCCGAATGGCTGATGTCCCTGGCCAGTTCAGGCGCCATGGTCTGCTTTATTGCCGCCTTCTTTTTCACCACGGTGGCCGACGTGGTGTTCATCTACAGTGCCTTTCCCATCCTGACGCTGGTGCTGTCGGCCCTGCTATTGCGCACAGCCATTTACCGCATGGATGTGTTGTGCACGCTGACCGTCATCCTGGGCATGGGCCTGATCGTGTGGGGCCAAACCTCGCTGCACAACCTGCTCGGTGCCGGTCTGAGCCTGGCTGCAACCCTGCTATTCGCGCTCATCACCATAGGCATCAAGCGTTACCCGCAGGCTGAGATGGTGAAGGTAACTTACGTCGGCGCTTTTATGGCCGCCCTGGCGATGGCGCCCTTTTCGAGCTTTGGCAACACCAGCACCCACGACTTGCTATGGCTTTGGCTGTACGGTTTTTTGAATGTGGCCGTGGGCTTTGGCCTGTACCTGCTCGGCGTGCGCCGCATCAAGGCCGTGTTGGCCTCACTGGTTTGCATGATTGAAATCCCTCTGGCTCCCCTTTGGGTTTATGCCTTGTTTGGCGAGGAGGTTTCCCGACAAAGCCTGCTGGGTGGCGGTGTGATCGTGTTTGCTGTGCTGGTGAATGTGGCACTGCACCGCCGCTAATCGCCCGGACGCCTAGAATGGCTATTAATACAAAAATGGTTCTTTCTGAGAGACATCCATGGGATCGCGAGCCAGATTAAACGTCACCATCGCATTGCTTGCGGCCCTCTGGTTTGCCGCAACGTGGGTCGGTACGAACTGGCAGTTTGAACGCAAGCTTGAAAAACTGGTCCAATCCGAAAAGGGCCAGGCTGAACAAACAGCGGATGACGTGGGCGACAGCATTCGCCGAAATCTGCATTACGTGGCTGGTGTCCCCAATACTTTTGAACACGCACTTCGGGTCTGGAAGGCGATTGATCGGTTTGGCCCCCATCCGAAACCCCATGCCCTGGCCAAGGAAGAAGCGTTCAAGAAGTGGATTGCCGATCCGACACTTCATGATCTGAATGAATACCTCGCCCTGATAAAAGCCTCGCTGGGGGTGGACCTACTCTACGTCACCAATGCGGCAGGCGATGCCATCGCAGCCAGCAGCGAAGACGCCAAGATCAGCCCGATAGGGCTCAATTTTTCAGATCGACAATGGTATGCACAGACCAGCAAGGGTCAGCAAGGCATGCAATATGCCATTGGAAAAGTCAGCGGCATCGCCGGTCTTTTTTTTGCCTCGCCGGTTATCCGTGATGGGGTGGTACTGGGCGCAGTAGTCGCCAAAGTGGATGTCAGTAGCCTCTCGTTTCTGGCAAGGCAATCGGAAGTCTTTGTGTCGGATAGCAACGGAGTGATCATTCTCGCCCACGACAAAACGCTGGAGATGCTGGCACTTCCGGGTGCCACCGTGGACAGGCTGTCCTCTCACGAAAAGCTTGCCACTTACCGGCGCGAATCGTTTCCCAAATTGCATGTGGCCACCTGGAAAGGGGATGAGCGACTACGGTATTTTCAAGGTGAAACCACCCCTAATTTGTTGGCCAGTGCAGAGTTGACCGAGTTTGGTTTGACCGTGACGGCGGTCAACCATTTGCCTGGCTTTGAGTTGATCACCTCGGAGCGTTGGAGTGATCTGGCCTTGTTCTGGATGGCCGGTATCACGGTCATGTTGCTGGGATACGCCTACATGTCCTTGCGACACTCCAAGGCGCTGGCTCAGGAGAGCGAGCTGCGCACGCGCCTGATTCTGGAATCCGCCAATTGTGGAATTTGGGGGCAAACTGCGCACGGGGAATGCACCTTTATCAACAACGAGGCGGCCCGGTTGCTGGGCTACGAGCCTCAGGAGTTACTGGGCAAACCGTTACACAGTCTGGTACATCACACGCACGCCGATGGAAGGCAATATCCACGTGAGGATTGCCCCATGTACGCCACGGGCATCGATGGCCAATTGCGGGCCAGCCAGCACGAAGTACTCTGGCGCAAGGATGGCACATCCTTCGCCGTGGAGTACTCAACCTCGCCGCTGTATGTCAAAGGTGCATTGAACGGTGCCGTGGTGGTGTTTACCGACATCACCGAGCGCAACGCCCAGGAGCAGCAATTGGCCAAAGCCAAGGAAGATGCGGATGCGGCCAACAAGGCCAAGAGCGAGTTTCTGGCCAATATGTCCCACGAGATACGCACGCCCATGAATGGTGTGATCGGCATGTCCCAGCTGCTGTTGGACACCCGGCTGTCGGACACCCAACTGGAGTACGTGAAGAACATTACCAAGTCAGGCGAGTCGCTGCTGCACATCATCAATGACATCCTTGATCTGTCAAAAATCGAGGCCGGTTACATGGAGTTTTCTTTGCGGCCCTTCTCGATATCGGCGTTGGTGAATGCGGTCACATCCATTCTCGGCATTCGTGCTGAAAAGAAGTCCATCGCCCTGCGGGTTGAGCTGGCACCGGAAGTCACAGGAAACTTTGTCGGCGATGCGCAGCGCATACGCCAGATTTTGATCAATCTGGCGGGCAACGCCGTCAAGTTCACTGCGGCTGGCGAGGTCTGTATTCGCGTTTGCGCGGCAGATTCACGGGTGCGCTTTGAAGTGGCGGACACGGGCATTGGTATCCCCCCTGAAGCCAGGGCGCGACTATTCACCAACTTCAGTCAGGCCGATTCCTCCACATCGCGCAAATACGGCGGCACCGGGCTGGGTCTTGCCATCAGCAAGCTATTGGCCGAAGGCATGGGTGGACGCATCGGCCTTGACAGCGTAGAGGGCAAAGGGAGCACGTTCTGGTTCGAATTGCCGTTGGAGCCTTACGCCCAGGAACTCGACGCGGATGACCTGGATGACACCAGTTCATCCGGTCCGGCGGCGATACGAATTGCTGACTCAACGCCCATGCCGCTGGCGTTAGGAGCCGAAAATGGCCCAGACGACACAAACCCGATCAATCGCATCTTGCTGGTGGAGGACCATCCGGTGAACCAGAAGCTGGCCAGCGTGCTGCTAGGCAGATTGGGCTATGACGTGGATCTGGCTGTGAATGGACTCGAGGCCGTAAAGGCCGCTGCCCAAAAGCCCTATGCCTTGATTCTCATGGATATGCAAATGCCCGAGATGGACGGCTTGGAGGCAACGCGGGCCATCCGCAACACCGATGGATTCAACCAGCAGCGCCCCATCATCGGATTGACCGCCAATGCCATGCAAGCCGACCTGGATGCTTGCCGCGAAGCGGGTATGAATGACGTGCTCACCAAGCCCATTGACCGCAATGTGCTGGCGGTGTGCATGAACCATTGGGCGCCACTAGAGGCTTGAAGTGAGCGCTATTTTCTGGTGACCATGGGCCATGGAAACCTGGATTGTGCTGGCGTGGGACAGCAACCAATCCTTGAAATCGGTTACGCGCTCGGGCACTGCTGACTGCCGCTCGGGCAACACAAACCAATAGCCGAATGGTCCCTCTACCTGCTGCGCGTTGTGGCGCAACAACTCGCCTGATTGCAACTCACGTACCACCATAGCCTCGTCCACCACCACCACGCCAGCACCGGCAATGGCCGCACTGATGGCTTGGTCGAGGGTGCTGAAAGTCAGTCCGGGCTTGGCATCGAGTTCGCGCGGGCCATGCTGGGCAATCCACTGCTCCCAGACGGGTAGACGTTGACCCCCGTCCAGCACATGCAGCAAGGTCGCACCGGGCAATGCCGGTGGCTGGCCTTCGTTCCAGAGAACCGGGCTGCTGACCATGATGTGGTGCTCCATAAGCACCGGCTCGCAGGCGACTTTGGGCCAGGCCTGGCGGTCAAACACGATCAGACAGTCCAACGAACGGGTCTCGCGAAGGGAACCGATGCGGTCCGTGGTCACAGACAAGTCGATGTGGGGATAGCGGCTCCGAAAGTCCGACAGGCGCGGCGCCAACCAGCGGGTGGCAAAGGTGGGCGGCACATTGACCGCAAGCATCTGCCGCCTGTGTGTGCCTGCCGCCTTGTTGACAGCGACTTCCATCTCGGCAAACAGGCGCTGCAGGCTCTCTGCCAGTTCCCGCCCGGCTTCGGTCAGCTCAACCGCTTGGTGCACACGTAAAAACAGGGGCACGCCCAGGGCCGTTTCCAGTTGTTTGATCTGGCGGCTGATAGCGCCCTGCGTCACATGCAGTTCTTCACCCGCCAAAGTAAAGCTGCCCTGGCGCGCAGCCACGGCAAAGGCTTTAAGCGCATTCAATGGTGGCAGGCGCTTCACCGCGGATGCCTCACAAAATCCAGACCGATTGATCGGCCACCGCTTTCAGTTGCTTCTTGCTAACCAACTTGGGAGCGATCTCAGCCAGCGGACGCAGCACAAAGGCGCGCAGCCACATGCGGGGGTGCGGAATCACCAGGTCGGTGTCGTTGAGTTCCAACTGGTCATAGATCAGGATGTCCAGATCCAGCGTGCGCGGTGCATTGCGAAACGGTCGCCTTCGGCCTGCTGCGTCTTCGATAGTGTGAAGTTGTGCCAGCAGCGCATGCGGTTTGAGCCGGGTTTGTACTTCGGCCACAGCATTCACGTAGTCGTCACCACCAGCGTCCACCGGGGCGCTGCCATACAGCGACGATTGGCGTGTCAGCGCCAAACCATCCAGATCGGCAATCGCATTCAGCGCCTGCAAAACCGTGGCGCGCGAATCACCCAGATTGGCACCCAGGCCGATATAGGCAATCACCGGCTCACGCATCGCCCACTCAGCCTTCGGAACCACCTGCTTGCGATCCTTCACCACCACCACCTGGGCGGCGACGGCGACGGCGCTTGCGCGGTGCCTCACCACTGGCCTCAGAGCGGGCCGGTGCATCGCCTGCAGAACCTGCGTCTGCGGAAGCGCCCGCGTCACGCACAGGCCTGTCACGCACAGGTGCCGGTGCCCGGTGCACGCGCGGCGACTTGGGTCGGGCTTGCTGCTCCGCACGCACCTGGTCAATCATGTCTTGGCGCAGGTTGTCGTCGGCCATGCTGAATTCCTGCCACCAGTCGGCCAGCACTTCTTCGATCTCACCGGCATCGGCCCGCAGGCGCATGAAGTCAAAGGCAGCGCGGAAACGCGGCTGATCGACCATTCCAAACGGCGTGCTACCCACGCGTTTGTCAAAGCGAGGCTGCATCAGCCAGATCTCGCGCATGTCACCGGCCAGGCGACCACGGCCCGACACATCGCCAATGCGGGCGTTGAACACGTCTTCAATCGCATCCTGCAGCGCTGGGTGGCTATGTTGCTGCCCGGCTATGCGGCGGGCCCAGCCATCACGCACATCGGCCCACAACACGCAGGCCAGCAGAAAACTCGGCGCCACCGGTTTGCCTTCGCCGACGCGACGATCTGTGTCCTTCAAGGCGGCATTGACAAATGGTTGCTCGGCACGCTCCACCACCACATCCAGCAGCGGGTAGATGCCAGTGCTCATGCCCAGGGCCTTGAGTTGCGCGATGGAGGCCAGTGCATGGCCGGTCTGCAAAAGCTTCAACATTTCGTCAAACAAGCGGCTTTGCGGCACATCATTGAGCAACGCTTGCGACTTGATCAAAGGTGCCGCTGTTTTGGCTTCCAGTTTGAAGCCCAGGCCGTTGAGTTTGGCGGCAAAGCGCACGGCGCGGATGATGCGCACCGGGTCTTCCCGGTAACGCGCCGTGGCGTCGCCAATCATGCGCAGGGTGTGGTTCTTGGCGTCCTTCAGGCCATGGTGGTAATCCACCACGATTTGCGTCTCGGGGTCGTAATACATGGCGTTGATGGTGAAGTCGCGGCGCACCGCATCTTCTTCCATCGGGCCCCAGACGTTGTCACGCAAGACGCGCCCTGTGGAATCCACTGCATGTTTGAGGTTGGCCAACTCGCTCTTGCTGGTCTTCTCGTTGCCAGCCACCTGCTCGGCAGCGGCATTGTCCAGGTAGGCGCGGAATGTGGAAACCTCGATCACCTCGTTCTCGCGACCCCGGCCATAAACCACATGGACGATGCGAAAGCGCCGCCCGATGATGAAAGCCCGACGGAATAAGCCCTTGACTTGCTCGGGCGTCGCATTGGTGGCCACGTCAAAGTCTTTGGGGCGCAGACCGAGCAACAGATCGCGTACGGCACCGCCGACGATATAGGCCTCAAAGCCCGCGCCTTTCAGGGTGCGCACCACATTTGCGGCGCGCTCATCGACCAGCGTGGGGTCTATGCCGTGGGTGGAGGCAGGTACGTCAACCCGCTTGCCAAACTTGGGAGCGGCGCTGCGCGAAGTCACGCCGGCCTTGCCCAGTAGTTTGTCGATAAATTTCTTGATCAAGTAGATATTCCTCAGAAGTCGTTGTGGGTCGGCGCCAAGTTGGCTGTGCCCCTATGGGGTCTGACGCAGCCAGGGTTGGGGCAACCCAGGGTTTGCCGGTTTCAGGCAAACAGGTCGAGTATGCGCCATTGCCGTTCGGCGGCCAATGTACGCAAGCGCTCATCTGGGTTGGTGGCCACCGGCACATCGGCCTTCTCCAGCAGCGGCACATCGTTGATGGAGTCAGAGTAGAAAGTGGTGTGCACCTGATCCCAGCCCAACCCGCGTTGCTTGAGCCACTGCTCCATGCGCGTGACCTTGCCTTCGCGAAACGATGGCACGCCACGGATTTCGCCGGTATACCAGCCCGTGCCGCCAGGGGAATCATCACGCTCAAGCTCGATGGCCAGCAACTCGTGAACGCCAAAGGCCTCGGCAATCGGGCGGGTAACAAACTCGTTGGTGGCGGTGATGATGACCACCGTGTCACCTGCGGCTTGGTGCTGACGCACCAGCTCCAACGCCTGAGGTTGGATGCCTGGCTGCACCACCTGCTGCATGTACTGCGCGTGGGCTGCCTCGGACTTGGTTTGGCCCTCGCGACATACAGCCGAAGTGGCAAAGCGGCAGTATTCGTGGATGTCTAAAGTGCCCGCCTTGTACTGGGCGTAGAAGGCGTCGTTCTTGCGTTTGAAGTCCCCCGCGTCGTTCCAGCCCAGGCCCAAGGTGAACTCACCCCAGCTGTAGTCCGAATCAAAGGGGATCAGGGTGTGGTCCAGATCGAACAGGGCGAGTTTTATTTTGGTCATTGATGCGGAATCGTCACTATTGCTGTGTCGCAACCCGGGGATTGGTTGAGGTGTTTGCTGGGTGCCATTTTCTCGCATTTTCCTTTGGTACTGTCCGCTGGAGGGCATGCGCCAACAACAAAACGACGAAAACTACTTGCAATCGACCATCCGATATTCCTGCATGCTCCCTACCTTGAGGGCGAGGAGCGTTGGTGGCGTAAGGCCGAGAATCTAATTGAATGTGATGGTCACGCGTCCGTTGCTTCCAACGGCGTTGGGCGATCCGCCCAAGCCTGCGCCAGTCATCGCCGATTGGCAGCCTGTTGTTGCAAATGCGCCTGTCCCGACATACGAACTGCCACCGCCGCCGCCGCCGCCAAACGCATTCGAACCAGACCAAGTACCGCCGCCTCCGCCGCCAAATCCGCCGCCGCCGCCGCCGCCATAGTTGGCAGTTCCACCGCCTCCATAGCCACCTAGTGTCAAACCTAAGGCACTTCCCTCAGTTCCACCAAAACCACCGCCACCGCCTGATTTGGGAATGGCATTGTTGGTTCCACCTGCACCTCCTCCGAAAACACTGCTTCCACCGCCTCCACCGCCTCCGCCGCCATTACCGGTAGCTCCAACGGTACCGTTACTACTACCGCCGCTTCCGCCACCTAAACCACTGCCGAAACCGCCTCCGGCCCCACCAGTACCGTTGGCACTTCCCCCGTTTCCGGCGGCCGCTTCATTGCTGTGCGACCCACCTCCATTGGATCCGCAACCGCTTCCACCACTTGCACCAGTGTCAGTACCCGCGCCACCGCCGCCACCGCCGCCCGCAATCAACAGTGCAAGGTTATTGGATGCCGCAACAACGGATGTACCACCACCGCCTCCCGCACCGCTTTTTCCTTCCCCGGTGTTAATTGAGCCAGGGTTCGAACCACCACCTGCAACAAAGACAGATAAGGTGACCGTACCCAAAGGCGCCAACATCAAAGTTGCATTGACCACGCCGCCAGCGCCGCCACTTGTGTATGTGCCCCCTCCACCTCCTCCGCCTATCGCTGAAACCGTGAAGGATGTCGCATTGGCTGGCACCGCGACACATTGCAATGCCCCCGTCAAGAAATAGCTTGTGTTTACGCCGAGTGCTGCAGCACCTGACGTTGCACTGCATCCCCCGGAAGTGCCAATCGCATTGACAACCTGCATCAACGTGTTGGAGGCGCTAGTGCTGTTGTTGGCGTCGCCCCCATAGGCGGCATTGATATTGTGGCTACCAACGGCGAGAGCCCCGCCAACATAGGTCGCTACTCCTGCCGTCAAAGTTCCGGTACCGAGAACGGTCGAACCATCGTTGAAGGTAACTTGGCCCGTAGGATTCGTACCGGCAACACGTGCAGTAAAAGTAGCCTGGTCGCCTAAAGTTGACGGATTCTGGCTAACGCTCAGCGTGGTCGATGTGACCACTAAATTAACCACTTGAATAAACGTGTTGGAGGTACTGGCGGTATTCTTTGCGTCGCCTCGGTAAACAGCTGTGATGTTGTGACTGCCTGCTGTCAACGCACCGCTTGTGTAGGTAGCTACACCTTCTTTGAGGTCACTGGTACCCAGTATATTTGTGCCGTCGCTGAAAGTGACGATGCCCACAGGATTAATGCCAGTTACGCTGGCGGTCAAAGTGATCTGAGTACCCAAAATTGATGGATTTTGGCTGGCACTTAGCGTAGTAGATGTCCCGGCACTTCCGTCAAAGGCATATTTGAATATATTGCCTGATGAATACACAGTGGTCGAATATAAAAACAATTCACTTCCGGTGTCTAACAATCGGTAGACTGCAGTATTGGTTGATACTACTTTGGATGCTTCGTCCAATTTCACCGTAATGATATTTAGCAGCGATGTGCTGCTGCTATCTGGCAACAGTTTGAACGAAACTGTTGCTGTTCCCAAAGAGACCGACTTCGTACTGTCGGTGTAGCGTTTGGAAGTGTATAAAGTTCCCGAATCGTAAACCTTTGCAGTGGCCGGAACAATTACTGGTTGGTTTACCACATCGTATTCAAGGCTGTCACTACTTCCCAGCGGCAGATGATTGCTGTCGTAATAAACGACTGATGTTGTGTTGAGTAGCGTATTGGAGCCCGCCAGCAAATACGATCCAGAGGTTGTTCCTATCCTTTGCAACGCACTGACATTCTCAAAGCTGGCTGTTGTGACCGCTCCAATCGAGACGGTTCCACTACCGGACAATGCCGTCCCATTGACTGTTCCGGCAATTTTAAATCCCTGCGTCAAAGTACCTTGACCACTGTTGTTATCAATGGCCTTAGGTCCCAGTTGAAAAATCGCAGTTGAAACAATGGGGGCGACATCCGTAGAACCACCACCTCCACCGCCACCTCCACCGCCACCACCACCTCCTCCACATGCCGTGAGCACACATGCCACCATGAGTGTGGCAATTCGTTTGGATAATAAATACATAGAACAAATACCTCTTTGATCAATATGGGTCTTCAATGTCCGCATGATCGACAGCGCATCCCAGGACGGCTAAAACGTTTGGAACACGTGTAAATGGCGGGCTACGGCGCAATTGGCAGACGCCTCGCAGCGACTGAAATTGCGAAAAACTGTATGTTGGGATTGAAGTTCTACTGCCCCCCAATTGCGTGCAGTTGAACCAGCGCCGGACGAGACCTGCTTTGGGTCTGTCGTGCATCTACCGTTAGATCCTACATGCCAATGAGGAATTTCGTCATCAAAACTGTTAGCGCTTCCTCACTGCACAGACAAAAATACCAATTTTTTGCCAAATGCATCACATTTTCAAAGTGACCAGTTGCATGTCCTATTGGTTTTCCATCATGGCTCGAATCATCGGTATGGTGATGGCGCGTTTGCTTTGCAGGCTGTAGCCGTCCAGCAGTTCCAGCAGTTCCATCAGGTGGCCCAGATCGCGCGAGAAGCGGGTCAGCATGAAATCCATCACCTCGTCGCCCAGAAACACGCCGCGCGCATCGGCGGCCTGGCGCAGCACGGCGCGGCGTTCGGACTCGCTAAGCAACTGCAGGCCAAAGATATGGCCCCAACCCAAGCGGGTGCGTAAATCGTCACGCAGCTTGAGTTCCAAGGGGGTGAATTCACCGGCGGCCATCACCGGGCGCTGCAGCGTCTGGGCATGCACAAACCAGTTAAAGGCCACTTGCTGTTGCGCCGCTGTGAAGGCATGCACGTCATCCATTAGCACCGCTGCCCAACTTTCGGAATATTCGGGCGCGTTGTGCACGGTAGCGTCCAGCCAGCCCACGCGCGCACCCTGCTCACGTAAACCTTCACGTGCCGCCTTGAGCAAATGGGTCTTGCCACTGCCACTCGGACCCCAGTAATACGTGGGCACAGGCGAGCGATGCGGCTGCTTGTCTTTGTCTCCCAGCCAGAGTTCCAGATGCTGCAGCGCCGCCAGATTGGGACCCGCACAAAAATTGGCCGCCGTGGGACCGGTGGAAAGGCCGATATCGAGCGCGATCTGTTTCATGCCAAACCGCTTGTCGCGTGCAAAGGATGCCGCATTGTGCTCATCCCTTGTACAGATGGCTGGCCAAATAGCCGCTGCGCAAGCGCCGGATAGCGACCAACAGCACGGCGCTTACCGGCAATGCGACCAGCACACCCAGGAAACCAAACAGCTGACCAAAAGCCAACAGTGAAAAGATGACCGCCAGCGGGTGCAAGCCAATGCGCTCGCCCACCAACTTGGGCGTCAGGATAAAACTTTCCAGCAATTGCCCGGCGCCAAACACCACGACCAGCATCAGCACCGTATGAGAAAAACCGCCGACCGCCGAGAACTGCAGCAACCCGGCAATGGTGGCCAGCAACAGCCCAAGTCCAAAACCCAGATAAGGCACGAACACCGCCAGACCGGTAAAGACGCCAATCGGTAGGGCAAGATCAAGGCCAAACAATTTGAGCGCCAGCCCGTAATACGCCGCAAGAATGAGCATCACAAGCAACTGCCCGCGTAGATACTGGCCCAGCACGGCATCGGCATCGCGAACAAAACCGTCAGTTGCGGTACGCAGTGCGGGGGGAATCAGCTCGCGCACTTGGGTAACCAGGCCGTCCCACTCCATCAACAGGTAAAACAGTGCCACGGGAATCAGCACCAGGTTGCCGATGAGTGAAAAAGCTACGCTGCCGCCGATCTTGAGCGAAGACAGCACCGAGCCCGCCGCATCCTGAAAATTAGTGTCAAGGTAGGTTTTGACAAAACCTTTGATGCTTTCCAGATCCAACGCGACCCGAAAGCCCCACTGGTTCAATACCGGCTGAACCACGGCACTGGCCCTCTCCAAAAGGGGCGGTAACTGGTCGCGCATCAGCGGCAACTCCTTGCCCAAAATTGGCACGATCAGCAGCAGAATGGCCAGCAAGGCCATGACAAACGCCAGTTCCACCACGATCACCGCCACGATGCGCGGCAAGCGACCACGTCCGAGGTCGTCCAACCAGTCCACCAGGGGGGTTAGCGCATAAGCCAATACTGCGGCGACCACAAAGGGCGCCAAAACCGGCCCGAGCCGCCACAAAGCCAGTGCAAACACAGCTGCAATGGCACCCCATGCGGTGATAGTTTTCTGGTTGGGGGTGAGTTGCATACAGAATGGGGAGGTCGGAACCCTTAAAATCAAGGTCAAATTCTATCGGGCTTGATTCAAACCAAGTCTCCCGTCCGTTTCAAGCCACTTTTCATGACCCAATCTACCTCCCCTACCCCTCTCTCCTACAAAGACGCCGGCGTTGACATTGACGCCGGAGACGCTCTGGTGGAGCGCATCAAGCCGCTGGCAAAGAAAACCATGCGTGAAGGCGTGCTAGCCGGAATCGGTGGTTTTGGCGCCCTGTTTGAGGTGCCAAAGCGCTACAAAGAGCCGGTGCTGGTAAGCGGTACTGACGGCGTGGGCACCAAGCTCAAGCTGGCATTCGAGTGGAATATGCACGACACCGTGGGCATCGATCTGGTGGCCATGAGCGTCAACGACGTGCTGGTGCAGGGAGCCGAGCCCCTGTTCTTCCTGGACTACTTTGCCTGCGGCAAGCTGGACGTGGA
>CANFNO010000021.1 GCA_947447845.1 Burkholderiales bacterium
GCAGGCGGCGGCATTGGGGGTGAACCATCTCACCGCCTGGCGCATGCTGTTCACCAAGGCGCAGATCAAACCCTGGGAGACGGTGCTGGTGTTTGGTATTGGCGGTGGCGTTTCCCTGGCGGCCATGCAACTGGCCAAGGCCGTCGGCGCACAGGTGATCGTTACTTCACGCGACGACGCCAAACTGCAACGCGCACTGGCTATGGGTGCCGACCACGGCATCAACAGCAGCACGCAAGACGTGGCCAAAGCGGTGTTGGCTTACACCGGTGGGCGCGGCGTGGATGTGGTGATTGAAAACGTGGGCGCAGCCGTCTGGTCTGCTGCCATGAAATCTCTGGTGCGCGGTGGCCGTTTGGTCACCTGCGGCGCCACGTCCGGTGATCAACCGCCGGCAGACCTGCGGCGAATTTTTATCCGCCAACTTCAAATTTTGGGTTCGACGCTGGGCAACACGTCAGAGTTTCGGGATCTGCTGGTGTTTGTGGAGCGCCATGGCATCACGCCGGTGATTGATAGCGAGTTCCCCGTGGAGCGCATCCACGAGGCCTTGAACCGCCTCGAATCAGGCCGGCAATTTGGCAAAGTCGGGTTGACTTTCGAGTAGCCCACCCAGGTGTGCCTCCACCTCTTTGACCACCAGTTCGAGGCAGTCTGCCAACGCGGCCACCTGTGTGCCGGGAACCGCTTCGGCTTGCAGCATCTGCGCCTCGATATTTTTGGCTTGTAGCTGCGCTTCGGTGGCGCACAACATACCGGTGGCGCCATTGATTTTGTGAACCAGGCGGCGCTGAGCATCCACGTCTTGCGCCACCAGCAAGGTCCGTAAAGTGGCCGGCGCACTTACATAGTTGCTCAGGAACGTGCGCAGGAACTGGATCTGGCTTTGGGTCTTGCGCAAAGTCTTTTGCAAGGACGCCCAAACCACTTGCGACTTCACCACCTGCAACGGCGGGTTTGCCGCGTCAATGGGTGCACTTACTTCGGCTCCCATTTCGCGGTGCACCGCCAACAGAATGGCGCGCACCAGGGTATCGGCGTCCACCGGTTTGGTGATGTGGTCGGCCATGCCAGCGGCTATGCATTTCTGACGGTCATCTGCCATGGCAAAGGCCGTGAGGCCAAGTACCGGCAAGTTGGGTCGCAGTTGCAGCGCCTGCTTTGATGTTTCATAGCCGTTCAGCCCCGGCATTTGTATGTCGGTCACCAGCACGTCAAATGGTCGCGTGCCGCGAAGTTCCGTCAGGGCGCCCGAGCCGTTGTCGCGCAACGTGCATACGGCCCCTTCCTGTTCCAGAAGCTCGCGCAAAACCCACTGATTCACCGGATCATCTTCGGCCGCCAGCACCCGCACACCCTGCAGCCTTTGCTGGCCTGCCGCCAAGGGCGCTGTGGTTGGGTGCGGATCTGGCTTTGGCAGGTCGACGATCTTTACCGGCAAGCGCACCGAGAAGCAACTTCCCGTTCCCGCCTGACTGGACACCGTGATGCGCCCACCCATCAACTCCACAATCTGACTGCAAATGCTCAGCCCCAGGCCGGTGCCCCCGTACTTGCGCGCTGTGGCCGCGGAGCCCTGTTCGAAGGGATTGAAAAGCCTACCAATCTGATCGGGCGAAATTCCCACGCCGGTGTCGATGACCGAGAGAATCAACAGGTTTGTGTCCCCCACATCGGCACCCTTCGCCGCGGCCTGCGCCAGCAGACGCACGTTGCCAACATCTGTGAACTTGATCGCATTGCTCAGCAGGTTCATCAGCACTTGCATCACCCGCGTCTCGTCGCCCAGAATCGCAGCCGGCACGGTCGCGTCGCATTCAAATTCCAGGGCCAAGTTTTTCGCCTCTGCGTGTGGCTGCACCAATTTCACGGAGCGGCGCAGCACGGACAGCAAATCCATTGGACGAGCCTCCAGCGTGAGCTTGCCGGCCTCGACCTTGGCAATGTCCAGCACGTCGTTAATCAACGCCATCAGCATGCGCCCGGAGTCCTGAATCTGCGACAGGTACGGCCACGCCACTTCAAAACGCGGTGTTCTCAGACCCACTTGTGCCAGACCCACGATGGCGTTGAGCGGGGTGCGGATCTCGTGGCTCATATTGGCCACAAACTCGCTCTTGACGCGCGCCGGATTCTCGGCGCGTTGCAGGACCTGGTGGAGTTCCTTGGTGCGTTCGCCCACCTGCTCCGTGAGTTGATCGCGGTGCTGAATCAGTTCGCGCTCCATGCGCTTTTGGTCGGTGATGTCTTGCACGTATGCCACCAACATGGAGGAGCCGTCAGGCTGCAGCACGGGCGTGGAACTGTTGCCCTGTTGCCAGCGCCTGCCCTTGTGCGGCAGCAAAACCTCCCAGGTTGCATTCAGCGCAAGGCTGCTGGCAAAGCAATCCGCAACTTGGCTGACAATGCGCTGCCGGTCTTCATGCACGATGCGGCCCCACATCGGCGAGGCATCCTCCAACACCTCCTGCGCACTCAGCTCCAGCAGCACGTCAATCCCCGGGCTGACAAAGGGCATGGCATAGCTGCCATCCGGGTTGAGCTTCAGCACGTAGGTGATGCCGGGTATCTGCCCGACCACGTTTTCCAGCAACTCGGTCTGTTCCTTGAGCAGTTCCTTGGGGCGCATCAGCATGTGCTGGCTGATCACCAGCAGCATGGCCCAGTAAGCCCACAGCTTGAGCACATGCCCCACCATGTTGGAGAGCCCGTACATGGCCACATATCAGGTAAAGCACAACTCGGTTGCCACGCCCAGCGCCATCACCAGCAACAGGGCGTTGCGCACACTGTGTTTGGCGTGGTCCTTGTCTTGGGCCAGTTGCAGTGCGGCAATGCAGTAGCCGCCAATCAGCAACCATTCCCAGGCGATCTTGAAGGGTGTCAGCCCCGTGCCGGCAATCCAGGCAACCGGCATAAGGCCTTCAAATACCGCTGCGGTCATAACCACACCTGCCACGCCAAAACCGGCGAAGGCATATTTAGCCGGCCACGTTGTTCTGGCCCATATCGGGGCCACCAAAAAAGCAGTCACCTGCAGCGAGCGGGCGCACATCCAAAGCAGCGGCGGCGTATCCGGCGGATAGCTGCTGGCGTGCCCCATGCCCTCATAGGTCAGGGTGTGAAAGATATCGATCACGGAAGACCAGAAGAACCCCACCGCCACGATCAGCAGGTAGCGGTTGCTGTTGAAGGTAAATGTCTGCACCGCAACCAGGTAGAGCGAAATGCCGATCACCACCGTAAACAACTCGGCCAGCGAGTGGAACCAGGTGTAGGCCAGTTGGCTGACCGTTATCAGCAGGACGGTCCAAAGCAAGGGCAGGCCCAGGCCCAGGGTTGTGGAATTGATGGACGTCTCGTCCCGGGTGTCAGGGGTGGGCATGAATGTGACTGTGCAAAGAGGGTTGGCGCCGGCGGTGTTTCAAGCGATCGTCGGCGCCATCAAGGTCCACAGAATCTCCTGGTTCTCAAAGGACAGACAGGTGGCCGACACGTCCAGCGTTACAGTGCCGACCGACCGTGGCAACAGGGTCAGACGATCGGTGTAGCTGGAACCGACCATCAAGATGGGCAGGCAGGTCTCCATCAGCAACTCGCCCACGCCCTTCGCAAAGAGGTCGGCAAAGGGGGCATCCTGCAATTGCTTGCCCGTATAGCCCAGCATGCGTTGCGCCCCCGTGTTGGACCAACTGATGAGCCCGTAGCGGGACTTGATCAGGCCCAACCCCGGTATGTTCTGCATGGCATTCATTTCTACAACGTGGCTGGCGGTGTGCACACGTTCCTGGATTTGCGCCTCACGCAACACCACCATAAGCGTGTCAAAGCCTTGCACGAAGATGCTGATGCTCAGGCTTCTGGCCGTCTCGCCAGCTCCTACGGCTTGCTGGTGCAGACCGGGCAGGGGCAAATCCTCGCAGACCACGCAATAGCGCTCTCTGCTGGCGTCCACCAGTGCCTTGAGTTCCGGCCTGGTGTTGCGCAGTAGGTCGAACAAGTTATCCAGTCGCCCGTTAAATGCCAGTGGCATCAGCACCTTGGCGGCCACCGGGTTCATCATCTGGATGTCGCCACTGCGTGACGCCTGCATCAGCCCCCAGGGCGTGCGGTACAGAAACTGCAGCAGCTCCTCATACATGGATTCAAAGTTCTGTGGCATCGCATGCGCTCCCGGTTCAAGTTGCGCGTTTGAGCAGCAGGTATTGCATTGGAATGCCCGGGGTCGAAAGCAAACGCAGCTTGACCGGTGTTGGCCGCATGCGCCAGGTCAGCACAAAGTCGATGGTTTCGTCCAGCGGGCTGGCGGCCTCCCGCGCATCCATAAACCTTTGCGCCACCAGGTAGTTGTTCATGCACTGGGCCACTTCGGTAAAGAGCTGGCTCCCGATGATCCGTTCTGCTTTGATTCCAGTGGCCTGGCTTTCATGCAGGTTGTAGCGTTTCACCACAATGTCTTCATCGAAGGCGATCACGCCGAAATCGAGTTGGTCCAATTGACTGTCGTCCAATGCGTGCAGAGTTGCCAAAAGGTTGTGGTCTTCAGACTTAATGCTCATGATTCCTCTCTGTGGTTGTGTAAAAAGTGACTGATGTCGCGTGCAGAGCAGTACAGCAGCGCACCGGTCGAATACATGACCGTGCTGACATAAAGCTCCACATCCAACAGGCTGCCATCGAGCCTGCGGTATTGGGTTTCCAATTTGCGAACCAGGCCATGGGCGCTCGTCGTGTCATGCGCTTTCCCTGCTTCCGGGGCGGGTGGCAGCAGGTCTTGTAGCGTTAGCGCGGTGATCTGCGCGATGTTGCGGCCCTGCAGGTAATCCGGGTGGTAGCCCAACAGGGTGGACAGGGACTGGCTGGCGCTGACGATGGTGCCGCTCTGGTCCAGGATATGCACACCGTCTTGCGAGGCCTCGGCCTTCGCCAGGCTTTCCTGCAGCGCGTCTTCGAGCTTGCTGCGTCCGCTGGTTTCGCGTCGTATAGAAAAGTAAATCAGCACGCTCAGCGCAGCCATGATGGCGGCGGCCAACGCGCACAGCAGTGCGATGCGTTCGACTTGGGCGCGCCAGGGCACTAGAAAACTGTCGGTACCCTCACCCACGACGACCATGAACGGATACCCGCCGACCCGCTGAAAGGCCGTTAAGCGTTCTATGCCGTCCTGTCGTGCGGTGGAAAGAAAACTACCGCTGGCCGCTTGACTGTCAAACGCGCGTGCCAGTTCAGGGGATGTTTCGGTGCTGCCAAACCAGGTGTCCTGGCTTTGCCCGGTTGCTACGCGGGCCAGGGTTTGCCGCGCGTTGTTGCGCAGGCTGACAGCACCCTTTTCAACCAGTTCGCCACCGACAAGAAGCCGATGAAAGTGCATGGGGTCAATGGCCGCACTCACGATGCCGGCGAAGCTGCCATCGGCATGCTCCAGCCTTCTTACCGCATAAAGCGCCGGGCTGTGCGTGGCCTGAGAGATTTCCGCGCCGCTGAAAAGCATGGCGTGCTTGTCTTGGTCGCGGGCCTGCTGAAAATGTGCGCGCTCATGCAGGTCGATGGTTTGCGAGGGGTCCAGGTGGTCACCATAGCGCACCAGACCTTGTGCATCTGTCACCATCAATCCATCCAGCAGGGGCATGAGGCGAATTTGGGTCGCCAGCATGGCGTTGACATGCTCAGCGTGCAGGGGCTTGTCTTTTGCACCCATCGTCTGCAGTTGCTGTGTCAAGTTCTTCAGGCCCAGATCGATCAAATCCATCTCGCCACCGATGGTCTGGCCGATGGAGCGCGCCAGCCCTCGCACGCGGCTGCGCTCGTCTTCTTGCTCGCTGTGCAAAATGCTGGCCTGCCATTGCACCACCAGCCCGAGCAGCACCGCCACCAGCACGACGTTGCCAAGAAGTAGCCAATTGCGCAGACGCTTGAGAAAGGCGCGTTCGCGCCGCGCCACTGCCTCATAGGCCATGGTTGAGCTCCGTGTAGGGCGTCACAAGGCACACCCATACCTGGCTGCCATCTGACCGCTCTTCGGGTTTTGCGGAGACCAGTTGCAAGGCCTCGGTGCCTTGGCCCGGCACATGGTGGCTCCAATGCAAATGCAGAGCCTGGTGGGTGAGCGCGGCCGTCTCAATGGCGGAAATGATGCGTGGCAAGTCGGTAGGCACGATCCGGTTGAACCACTGCTGCATCCACTCAACGGGCGAGGCATCGTGCGCCACATGCAAGCCACGTGCACACGCATCGCTGCGCACCGGACAGTGGTAGCTGCCGCCCACATTGCGCTGCAGCGCAAACAGCATGGAGTCAGCCATGGCCATCACGACATCCAGCAAACGCCCACGGTCGATCTGCGCCTGATCCAGCGCCCGCTGCCGGGCATATTCATCCTGCTGCTGGGTCACCGGCCGCAGCAAGGTCACCACGCACTTTTGCCCCTCAAACATTAGACTGCCAATGCTGACGTCGGCCAAAAATTCATTGCCGTCATGGTGCAGGCAGCGCAAAGGTTTGTCTTGGCTTCCCATGGTCCGGGTGTGGGGCGCGAATTCAAGCTGTTGCCGTCTTTTGGCCTGCGCCTCACGCAGGTCCAGCGGTGTGAGCAGGTCCACCGATAGCCCCAACATGCTGTGCGCGCCAAAACCAAAAAGGCGCTCTGCCGCGCTATTGGATTCCAGGATGCGGCCGCCGGTTTCCACAATCAGGATGGCATCCGGCACCGCTGCCAACAGCGCGGTGAACGAATGGCGTGAACGCTCCAACTCCAGCAACTTGTCGTTCAGCTTGCTGTTGGACTCCTCGTACTCATGAAACACTTCCACCAGTCGCGCGTTGACCTTGGCCAGATCGTCAAACAACTCTTCAGAGCTGAACACCCGCTCCAGCGCATGCGTGGTCAGATAGGCCCGCAGAACACCATAGCCCAGCACCGAAAACCCGACCGCAAAAATGCCATGTGCCAACCACCACAGGTGGTTCCAGGGAGCCGCCAGCAAGAAGGCGACAGACGCTGTTGCAAACCAGGCCAACGCCAGCATCAAGTAGCGCATGAGGCGCGTGCGCGCAGGCATCAAGTTAAGCAGCGTCAGCGACACCACATTGCAAATCAAGGCGCCGGTTTCCATGCCCGCACGCGGCCAGGGCAGCATGCCCAACTCACTCGTGGCTAACGCAGCCACGGTGACATTCACAGCCATCAGATAGCCTAGAAAGCGCCACCAGAAGCTCAAACTACTGCGCTGCGCCAACGATTCGGTTGCCTTGTTGTGTGCACGCACAGCAACCAGCAAGAGCACACCCATGCACAGACGCGAGGCCGGCCCATACAGAACGAACAGCGTCATGTGGTGTGCTGCGACTGGCGTGAACATGCCGTGCAGGGAATAAACCACGGTAAAGGCCATAAAGCCTTGCGTCATGCGCTTGGCCAGCAACTCACCCGTGCGCTGGTAGCACAGCCAGCACACATAGGTCAGCGCAGCCCCTTCCAACGTTGCCAGCGCGATGGCTGCCTCGTGAAACAGGGGGTCATCAAAACGCAGCGCAGGGTCCTGCCACAGCTTCAGGTACAGCACCGGCAGCAGGGGCAACAGGTAGAGTGCAAATTGCATCAGCCGGGCCGCTGTGCGGATGATCCGGTCGACTGGTTTTTGGGGAGTGGCGGGAAACAGTTGCATGGTTTTATTCGGCTGTTGCCAATGACGGCAGGCGTTGCCGGATTTGTGTAAGCACCTGCTCAAGCCGACTGGCGAGTTGTTCAACGAGTTCGCTGGGGATTGCGCGGGAGTGCATCAGCAACTCTTCAAGCTGCTTTGCCTTGGCCTGCGTGCTGGTGGCACCCAGAAAGCCGGCTGCCCCTTGCAGCTTGTGCGCCAGACGTTGAATTTCTTCATGTCCGCCCTCTGCCAGGTGGAGGCGAAGGTCCGCTGGCACTGCCGCGTAGGTGTCTAAAAAGGTTTGTAAAAACTGTCGTCGACTGTCTGGCTTTTTCAGGCGCTTCTCCATATCGTCCCAATCCAGCAGCATTGGTGCTGCGGCTGCAGTGGCAGCAGCAGATGCCGGAGCCTCCGCGTTGCGGCGTGTGGCCAGCAATAAGGCTGCCACCAGTTTGTCTATATCCACGGGCTTGGTGACGTGGGCCAGCATGCCGGCGTCCAGGCAGCGCTGGCGCTCTTCCTGCATCGCATAGGCGGTAAGCCCTATCACTGGGAGGGTCGGGCGCATCTGCAGGGCGCGACGTGCCGTTTCATAACCATTGATGCCCGGCATCTGTATATCGGTCACCAGCACGTCAAATTCCTGCGCGCTGGCCAAGACCTCCAGTGCCAGCAGGCCGTCCGAGACGATCTGGATGCGGGCCCCCTCCTGCTCCAGCAACTCGCGCAGCACCCACCGATTGACCGAGTCATCCTCTGCTGCCAGGATGCGCAGCCCGGCCAGACGCTGCAGCGCTGCGCCTGAGCTGTCCGCGATAGCTTCCTGCTTCTGCACTTCGGCCACCTGCACCGGCAAGCGAACGGTAAAGCAGGAGCCCATACCGGCCTGGCTGGAGAGGTCAATGCGCCCGCCCATCATCTCCACGAGTTGCTTGCTGATGGTCAACCCCAGCCCGCTACCGCCGTACTTGCGCGCAATCGACGTGTCGGCCTGCACAAATGGGGCGAACAATCTGGCCATCTGATCGGGCCCCATGCCGATGCCACTGTCCAGGACCGAGAGTTGCAACCAACCGGCGCCCTCCACCAGAGTGGTCTGGGCGCGCACGGTGATGCTGCCTTTTGCGGTGAACTTGACGGCATTGCTGAGCAGGTTGTTGAGCACCTGAATCAGTCGCGTGTCATCACCTACGATGGCTTCGGGCAGTCCTTTGTCGAGTTCGATGCGCAGTAACAGCCCCTTGGCTTCTGCGCGGGGGCGTACCAGTTCCACGGAGCGCGCGATGTTCTCGCGCAACACCACAATGCCGCTCTCCAGTGTCAGTTTGCCGGCTTCGACTTTGGCCACATCAAGCACATCGTCTACCAAAGCCAGCAACAGGCGCCCGGATTCCTGAATTTGAGTCAGATACGGCTTTGCATTGGCAAGTTGTGGGGTGCGAATGCCGACTTGCGCCAGGCCGATGATGCCGTTGAGCGGGGTGCGAAGTTCGTGGCTCATGTTGGACAGGAATTCGCTCTTGGCACGGGTGGCTGTCATGGCCTGTTCCAGCGCCTGGTGCAGCGCCAGTGTGTGTTCTTCCACCAACGCGCCCAGGTGCTCGCGGTGTTTGGCGAGTTCATCCTGCAACTGCCTTTGCTCCGTTACATCTTGCACATAGGCCACCCAGATGTAAGAGCCGTCTGGTTGGCGTTGGGGCGCGGCACTAACGCCTCGGTGCCACCGCTGCCCTTGACGCGGCAGGTTGACCGGCCATTCGTCTGACCAACCTTCGAGCGCGGCAAAGGAATGGTCAATGGCTTTTTGGATGCGCCCCAAATGCTCAGGATGGATACGACCGAAAGTCAGCGACACGTCGCGCATGACCTGATCTGCACTCAATTCCAGAATGTCGTGGACCCCCTCGCTGACAAACGGCATGCGGAACTGGCCATCAGGCATGCGTTGAAACTGGAATGTCATACCCGGCACGCGGCTGACCACGCTTTGCAACATATCGACCTGTTTCTGCAGCGCAGCCGCAGGCCGGCGCAACAAGTATTCGCGTACCAGCCATAGCATCAACCAATAGGCCCAGAAGTTCAGCGTGTGGCCCAGGGCCTCCGACAGGCCATTGGCAGTGCCGTGCAGACTGAACAAAACTTCGGCACCGCCGGTCAGTGCCATCAGCAGCAACAATGGATTGCGCGCCTGCGCCAGTTGTGCGTAGTGGGCAATTCGGACTGCCGCCACGCCGCACAAAATAACCAGTGCCCACTCCCAAGCCAAAGCCATGGCGGCCAAACTTTCGGGTTCCAGTCCGGTCAGCGGGTTCCAGCCGGATAGATCCAGGGCCAGCATCGCGCAAGAGGGGATTCCGGCGCCGACAAATAGACTATCTAATTTGCCTTTGTCATCCTGCACGCGGGGCGCCAATACGATCACGACCACCAAAACCGTGCGCAAGTAGAGCCACAGCAAGGGCGATATATGGCCCGCAAAGGGCATTTGGTCACCGGCAAGCGCATGCAGCACATTCAGGCAACTTGACCAGAAAAAACCAATGGCAATGGCACGCAAATAGCCGCCACCTGGATGCTGTGAGCCACTAAAGGCCACGAAGTACAGGCTGATGCCCATCACCGAGGTGACCAGTTCCATCACTAGGTGAAACCAGCTCATATTGACAAAGCTAAGACCCAGCAGGGCAGCAGCGACCAGCATCGGCTTCAACAACTGTGCCGCTACAAGCCATAGGCTGTGTTCGTTGGTCTGCGGTTCGGCAACCGTCCTTTGTGACGCCGAATTTTCCGGTGTCAAATTGGCTGTGCAGTGGCTAACGGAAAGTCCGCAAGCCAGGCCAGCACCTCATTGATCGGCATGGCCTTGGCAAACAGATAACCCTGCACTACATCGCAGCCCAGCAACTTGGCCACGGCAAAGTCGTCATCCGTCTCCACCCCTTCGGCGACAGACACCACGCCCAACTTGCGCGCCAGCAGTACGCTGGATTCGAACATGGCATACGACCGCGAATCGTTGGCCGAATCGTGCACAAAGGCTTTGTCAATTTTGAGTTCTGTGAAGGGCAGGCGGTGCAACTGCGCCATCGATGAATAGCCGGTGCCAAAGTCGTCAATGGAAAGGCCGAAGCCTTTGAGCCGCAGGCGCGCCAGAATTTCCTGGGCTAACGGATGGCCTTGCGTCACGCCACTTTCGGTAATTTCCACAATGACATCCGAAGTTTTGACGTCGGCTGCCAGTACCAGCGCCTCAAGTTGCTCGGGTAGTGTGGGGTCGTGCAGACTTCTGGCAGAGAAGTTGACCGACATTCGAATGGCAATGCCATGCGCATTCAAGGTGCGCATGGCAGCCAATGCCGTGTTGAACACCACATGCATAACGTCATCAATCAGCCCGCATTCTTCGGCCAGCGTAATGAAGGCCAGTGGCGAGACAAAGCCGCGCTGGACATGATGCCATCGCGCCAGCACCTCCATGCCCACCGGTATGCCACTTGCAACGTGAATTTGCGGCTGGAACCAGGCTTCAATGTGGCCCTGTTCCAATGCCACGTGCAGGTCTTTGGCACCAATCGGCGGCCCAAAGGGTGAAGTGACCTGTCGGGCATCCCTGGCGTGGATAAGCAGGTTCTCGATGGCTTCGGTATCAAAAGGCTTTTGCAGTATGCCCAGCATGCGCAAACCCAGTGACTCGCCCATTTCCTCACAGGCTTTAAGGATGCGCCAGTCGGAACCGCTGAGCAAAATGATTCCGCCGCCAAAGTGGCGGCTGCCCAGATGGCGCAGTAGCTGCACGCCGTCCATGCCCGGCATTTGCAGATCGCAAAAGAGCACGGAAGGCGTCAAGCCATTGTCCAGATACTCTAAGGTTTGCGCTCCCGTGCCCGTGGATATGACGTTCTGGTAACCCAATTCATCAAGCGACAGTTCCATCAGCGTGGTCACCAGACTGTCGTCATCCACGACCAGCATCGTCATTTTCAAACACCCTTTCAATTAATTTTTTGCAGCGACATGGGAAACCACCGATGGTGCTGTCGCCGCAACTCAATCATCGGCGGGGGGGCTCGGTCAAAGTATGCATAGCCGGATTATTTCTATGCATTTAGCGACTATTTGAAGTGCAGTTGGCCTGCACGCACGGACTGCTACACATAATGAATGGATGAAAGGTCGCTAGGCCTGACTGCGGCCAAACATGCTTCATAGCCGTTAACTTTTTTCGCCTCCATAAATCAACTATGCCGCGTGCTGAAATCCTGATCATTGATGACCTGATGGAATCCGTGGCATTGCTGCTGCGCTTTTTCAAAAGCGAACCGATTGACGCCATGGTGGCTCTCAACGGGGTTGATGGGCTGCGTAAGGCGCGCGAGGGACAACCCGATGCCATCCTGCTCGATGTAGCCATGCCCGGAATGGATGGCTACAGTGTGTGCCGCGAACTCAAGGCGGACAATCGCACGGCCCATATCCCGGTTATTTTTCTGTCGGCCAACACCAGCTTGCAGCACAAGCTCGACGGCTTTGCCGCAGGCGGCGTGGACTACATCGGAAAGCCCTTTAGTTCGGAAGAAGTTATGGCTCGGGTGTATGTGCACCTGCGATCCGGCAACCGGCCCCGGCAAGTCATGCCGGGTAGCGGCGCGGGTCTGCAGCGCCTGGTGGCACGTGAGCAGGATGGGGAAAACAGCATCGTCACCACGGCTCTGGTGTTTCTGCAGGAGGCAGGGCAGGAGTGGCTGGCGCTTGAGCCATTGGCACGCAAGGTGGGTGTGAACGAACGGCGTTTGACGGAGTTGTTTCGCAAGCACCTGGGAATGACGGTTGCCGAGTACCAAATCACACAAAGGCTTGAAGTAGCGCGCGCAAAGTTGTGCAACAGCGCCCAACAAATCCAGGTGATTGCAGAGGAGGCGGGCTACCAGAATGCGAGCGACTTTTCACGCGCCTTTCGTGCGCGCTATGGCCTGGGGCCGCGTGATTACCGGCAGGCCAGTACGGGTGCTGCGGCGACGCTTCTAAAAATGGAATGAGCGTGCACAAGGAACAATCTTTCTTGAACCTATTGCGCGAAGGTGGTAACACCGGCATGTGGTCGTACAGCCCGGTCACGCAGCAGCTGGATGCCGATGCCAACACCTGCAAACTGATGCAATGCACAGACCCGTCACCCACTTGCCTGGCGCAGATGTTGGCCTGTGTTCATCCGGATGACCGGGCGCTACTGGAGCAGGACTTGCACGCTGCGGTGTCAAGTAAGGGGGCATGTACCCGTACGTTCCGAGTGCAGGCGGAGGGCACAACCACACAGTTGACCCTGCGTGCGCGCTGGTGTGCCTTGCCTGACTCCGGTGGTGGTGCACTGTTGGGCGTGGTCGAGCGCAGTCTGCTTCCTTCGCTGCAGGCGCAAGCGATCGAGCAGCGTTTTGAGCAATGGCGCAACGCTTTGGTTGGCTCTCCGGTGGTCATCTATGAACAGGACGCGCAGTTGCTTTATGAGTGGGTACTGGCACCGCGAGTCGGCTTGGACATGAACGCTATCACCGGCCATTTGGCAAGCGACTTTCTTGAACCCGAATGTGCCGCAGAGATTGATCGCATCAAACGGCGCGTGATGGACAGCGGTAGCCCTGAGCGCCGACGGGTACACATCCGGTCCAAGTCAGGCGAGGGAGGGGACTTTGATGTGTATCTGGCACCGCGCCGTGGGTCAGACGGCCAGGTAAACGGCTTGATGAGCGTGGCCATCGACGTCGCGAAGCCCAACTTGCGTGAGCAGCAACTGCTTACGGTTTTTGAAAGCGCGCCCGTTCCCATTTCACTCTCACGCTTGTCGGATGGTGTTTTCATTCAAGTCAACACGCAGTTTCTGGAGTTGTTTGGCTACAGCCTGAAGGAGGTTCTTGGCTCTGGCGCACTTGGGCTAAACCTGTGGCATCAGGCTGAAGACCGGAACAGAATGCTGGCAGAACTGAAGGCCAATGGGCAGGTGCGCAATCTGGTGACTGGCTACCGCCACAAATCTGGACGCATTGGGCGCGTGCAAATGTCTGTGGAATTGGTGGAGGTAGGGGGTGAGATGCTGCTGTTGGCGGTGTTGACCGACATTAGTGCGTTAGAGGAAGCACGGCGCTCCCTGGCTCAGAGTGAAGCGCGCTACAAGGTGCTTTCAGAGGCCAGTTTTGAGGGGGTAGGTTTGGCCCGCGACGGCATCGTAGTGGACGCGAATGAACAGATCGCGCGCATGCTGGGCGTGCCCCGTGAGCAGTTGATCGGCAAGCCCGTCACGCATAACATGCGACGCGCTGACGTTCCCCGGGCGCTGCAGGCATTCCACACAGGCGGTGATTCGAATAATGAGTACGAATACTTGCGCCCGGATGGCAGCAAGGTGATATTGGAAGTCAACAGCAAAGACCTGGTTCAGGATGGTGAAGTTCGTTTAGGTTTGTAGGATGCCCGGCCGCAGCGGCGTGCCAACCCAATTCCGATGTTTCACAAGGTTGGGCGTCGTATAAACCTCGAGGGAGGAAACCGCGGGGACCGAGACGGGCCGAGTTCAGATGGTGCGGCTATGGGGATTTGA
>CANFNO010000022.1 GCA_947447845.1 Burkholderiales bacterium
CCGCATGCTTATAAGAACATTGTGCTCAGCCCTTCTTTTTCTGGCGTGTTTCCCCGCCTTGGCGGCCCCCGCCGGCACGATGCCGTCCGAAGTGGGCGCCGCCCTGGCCCGCGCCAAAATCCCGCGCGAGGCCGTATCACTGCTGGTGCTGGATGCGGAGGCCAGCAATGCCGTTCCGCGCCTGACGCACCGCGCACAGGTGGCCATGAACCCGGCCTCGGTCATGAAACTGACCACCACCTATGCTGCCTTGGACTTGCTTGGGCCCGCCTACGCCTGGAACACGCCGGTGTACATCGATGGAGCAGTGCAAAACGGCACACTCAATGGCAATGTCTACATCAAGGGCCTGGGGGACCCCAAACTGGTGCTGGAAAAGTTGTGGCTGTTGCTGCGCCGTCTGCAGGGCATCGGCATCCGGCAAATCGCCGGTGAGATCGTGCTGGACCACAGCGCCTTCGACGTGCCGGATGGCGACCCCGCGAGCTTTGACGGCGAGCCGCTGCGCCCCTATAACGCCGCACCCGATGCATTGTTGCTCAACTTCAAAGCCGTGGTGATGACCTTCACGCCCGAGCGCAATGGCAACACAGCACAGGTGCAATTTGACCCGCCGCTTTTCGGCGTGCAGATGCAGTCCAGCGTGCCTTTGAGCAATGCCGACTGCGGCGACTACCGTGGCGCGCTCAAGGCCGATTTCACCGACGCCAACCGCATCCGCTTTGGCGGCAACTACCCGAGCAACTGCGGCGAAAAAGTCTGGCCGGTGGCCTATGCCGACCCGCGCAGTTATGCCACGCGCGCGATTCAGGGCATGTGGCTGGAGATGGGTGGCAAGCTCGCGGGCAGCGTGCGCTTTGGCACCGTGCCTGCTGCGCTCTTGGCAGGCAAACCGACGCTGGAGATGAGCTCGGCGCCGCTGGCTGAAATCATCCGCGACATCAACAAATACAGCAACAACGTGATGGCGCAACAGGTTTTCTTGACGCTGGGCCGTGCCGTTCCGCCCGGAACCCTGAGCGCCAACGGCGAGTCGACTGCGACGGATACACCCGGCGCGAGTGCCACGACATCGGGCGGCAGCGGTGCTTTGAGCGCAGGCAGCTTTGTCGCCTCGCGCGCCGTGCTGCAGCGCTGGTGGAAGGAGCGCATCAGCTCGGATGAGATGCCGGTGTGGGACAACGGCTCCGGCCTATCGCGCCACGAGCGCATCAGTGCCCAGGGTCTGGCGCGCCTGTTGCAAATCGCCTGGCGCTCGCCCTACATGTCCGAGCTGATGAGCTCGCTGCCGATCACCGGCGTGGACGGCACGCTCAAGCGTTTCAAATCCAAAGCCGTGGGCAACGCCCACCTCAAGACCGGAACGCTCAGCAACGCCCTGGCCCGCGCCGGTTACGTAGACGGCGCCAGCGGCAAACGCTATGTGCTGGTGGCGCTGATCAACCACGCCAATGCCAACACCGAAGCGGCGCGCGCGGTTATGGAAACACTGGTGGATTGGGTGGCCAGGGATAACTACTAAAACCTACGGATTGCCCAATGAACGCAAACCGTGCCGCCTGACTCGGGACGGCGTGGCGCTCAGCGTGGTGAGGTAAAGGAGGAGGCCAAAGGCCGGGGGACACGAACAGCGCTGAGTGCCACGTCGCACGAGTTCCGAAGTGACTCATACCCGCCTAGGCTGCAGCGCGTTGCAACCTGTCGCGCACACCGTCCCACGCCACGCCGTCCGGCGGAGTCTCAACCCAGATCAGCTTGACGCGCAGGGCGTCCAATTCACGCAGCACCGAGAACAATTCGTGCGCCGCAACGGCAGCATCTGTCGGCATACGGCGCAACTCAATTTGGCGTGCTGCCGTCTTGAGTGGCACGCGGGAATAGATGGCAATGGTCTTTTCCGGTCCGGCATTTTTGTCCACGTCCGTTCCGAGCATATCGAGCGCCTTTTGCAAGGCCTTGGCGTCCATCAGGCGCACGGTCGCGTTGGGCGCGTAATGCGACTCCAGGGTGCCGGAGGCGCGCGGTGCTTGCTCACCTTGGGCTTCGAGTTCTTCGGGCGAAATCAGCGCGCGGCCGCAAGCGGCAGCCACTTGCTCGCTGGTGATGGCACCCGGGCGCAGCAACACGGGCGCGCCGCGTGTGCAGTCAATGATGGTGGATTCGATGCCCACTTCACACGGGCCGCCGTCCAGGATCAGTAGGTCGGGCACATCTGCAAACTCTTCTGCCACATGCCGCGCCGTGGTGGGGCTGATGCGACCAAAGCGGTTGGCACTGGGCGCGGCCACGCCCCAGACCACGGGCTCATTGTCGGCAGGTTGGCGCAAGGCAGCCAGCACGGCTTGCGCCACCGGATGCGCCGGGCAGCGCAGCCCAATTGAGTTTTGCCCACCGGCTGCTGCTGCGCCGACACCTTCGCGGCGTGCAAGGATCAGCGTCAGCGGCCCCGGCCAGAAGGCTGACATCAATTGCTGCGCAAACGATGGCACACGCCCGGCGTAATGCGCCACGCCCGACATGCCGCCGTCAAACGCGGCCACATGCACGATCAGCGGGTGGTCGCTAGGGCGGCCTTTGGCTTCAAAAATGGCGGCTACCGCCGCGGCGTTGTCGGCATCGGCACCCAGGCCGTAAACCGTTTCGGTTGGCAGACCGACCAGGCGACCCGCGCGCAGTGCTTGCGCTGCCGCGCCAATCGCATCGGGCGCGAACTCCACCCCATCAGCAAATACATAAGCGGACACGATCATGGTGCGGCCCTTTCAAGAAAAGTTAAAAGGCTTCGATACCCAAAATCTGCGCTGCCTGCAGGGCAGTACTGCGCACTTGCTCGATGGTGCTGCCGGTGATGTTCAAGTGACCCATCTTGCGGCCCTTTGCAGCGCGCAACTTGCCGTACAAATGCAAATGCGTACCCGGGAGCGCCAGCACCTGCTCCCAAGGCGGAACGCCTCCTTCGGGCCAGATATCGCCCATCAGGTTGAGCATGATGGCCGGGCTGTGCTGGCGCGGCTGCACCAGCGGCAGATTGGCCAGCGTGCGCACCTGCAACTCGAATTGCGAGACATCGCAGGCGTCCATGCTGTAGTGGCCGCTGTTGTGCGGACGGGGAGCCATCTCGTTCACCACCAGACCACCCAGGCCAAGCGCTGCGGGGTTGGCTTCGTCCAGCACGAAGAATTCCACGCACAGCACGCCCACGTATTTCAGCTCTGCAGCAATCGCCTTGGCAGCAGAAATGGCGCGAGCGGCCAGTTCGTCGGGCACGTTGCCGGAATAGACCTCGGTCACCGCCAAAATGCCTTCGCGATGCAGATTGCGCTGCACGGGCAGATTGACACAGTCGCCATTGGCACCACGCGCCACGATGACCGAGCACTCCAATTGCAGCGGCAGCATCTTTTCCAGCACGCAGGGCAGTTGCTGCATATCGGCCCAGGCTTCGGCCAGCTCAGCCCGCGTCGACACACGCGCTTGGCCCTTGCCGTCGTAACCCATACGGGCGGTTTTCAGGATGCCGGGCAGCAGGTTGTCTGGAACGGCAGCCAATTGCTCCGCCGTCTCGATCACCGCGTAGGGCGCGCAAGGCACGTCGCAGCGCACAAAGTGGGCTTTCTCGGCGGCACGGTCCTGCGCGATGGCCACTGCCGAGGCAGCGGGCGCCACCGGGCGTGTCTTGGCAAGTTCCGCCAACGCGACGGCCGGCACGTTTTCAAACTCGGTGGTGATGGCGAGCGCGACCAGGGCCAAACGCTCCAGCCCCACGGGATCGGTGTAGCTGGTCTGGATGTGGTGGTGGCTGACGCGCCCAGCCGGGCTGACCGGATCCGGATCCAGCACCGCAGTGAAAAAGCCCATACGCTGCGCAGCGTGGACAAACATACGGCCCAGTTGGCCGCCACCCATGACGCCCAACGTGATCTCTTTGGAACCGCCCAACGCGTTCAACTCAGCCATCACGCGGCGCTGCCTGTGATCGGCAGCACCATGTCGGTGGCGGCCTGGGTCTGGTCACGCCGGAAGGCTTCGAGTTCCAGACGCAAATCGCTGTCGCTATTGGCCAGCAACGCAATCGCAAACAAGGCGGCGTTGGCTGCACCGGCGTTGCCGATGGCAAAGGTGGCAACCGGAATGCCCTTGGGCATTTGCACGATGCTGTGCAGCGAATCGACCCCCTGCAGATGCTTGCTGGCCACCGGCACGCCCAGCACGGGCACGGTAGTTTTGGCGGCGATCATGCCGGGCAAATGCGCGGCCCCCCCGGCGCCTGCGATGATGGCTTTGAGGCCACGACCCGCTGCGGCTTCCGCGTAGGCGAACATGGCATCGGGCATGCGGTGGGCAGAAACCACGCGTGCTTCGAAGCCGATGCCAAACTGTTGGAGAATCTGCACTGCATGTTGCATGGTGTCCCAGTCGGAACTGGAACCCATGACGACGCCTACTTGGATGGTTTTCATCCTTGAATTTTACGTTTACACCCAGAGCTTGTACCCATGATCAACGTCACTATTGAAAACTTCGAAGCCGAAGTCGTCGCAGCCTCACACCAAATCCCGGTCCTGGTCGACTTTTGGGCACCCTGGTGCGGCCCCTGTAAGGTGATCGGCCCGCTGCTGGAAAAAGTCGAATTGGATTACGGCGGGCGTTTCAAGCTGGTGAAAATCGACTCCGATCAGGAGCAGCAACTCAGCCAGGCTTTTGGTATCCGCAGCATCCCGACCTGTGTGCTAATGATCGGCGGCAAGCCGGTGGACGGCTTTATGGGTGCCGTGCCCGAAGGCCAACTCAAGACTTTTCTGGACAAGCATCTGCCCGCATCGGAAGAACTGGAAGCCCTTGAGGAAATCGACGAAGCCCAGGCCCTGCTGGAGGCTGGCGACCCGCGTGCTGCGCTGCATAAGCTGCACTCCGCACTCACAGTGGACCCGAGCAACGACGATGCCCGCTACGACTACGTCAAGCTGCTGATCGAAAGCAACATGCTGGATGACGCCGAAGCGGCGCTGGAACCGGCCTTGAAAGCCATCCCGCGCCAGATTCGCTTTGAAGCGCTGGAGCAGTTTCTGGACGCCATCCGCTTTGTGGAACGCGATGATCGCGGCGGCTGGGCGCCCGAGCAGTTTGACGCCTTGATCGCCACCAACAAACGCGACTTTGACACCCGCTTGGCCAAAGCGCGGGTGTTGATGGTGGGTGGCAACTGGACCGCCGCCATGGACGAATTACTGGAAATCGTGATGCGCGACAAAGCCTGGAACAACGCTGTGCCGCGAAAGACCTTTGTTGCCATTTTGGAACTGTTGACGCCACCGAAAACAAAGGTTGACCCGGCCACTGCCGGCAAGACGGCGGGCGGTATCGAACTGATGGGCAAAGTGGTGGCAGAGCAGGATCCACAAGCGAAATTGGTGGCAACCTACCGGCGCAAACTCAGCATGGCGCTGAACTAAGCGTATCGCCCATGAAAAATCGCGTTCATCGAGCCGCCGAATAGCGACAGCGCAATGAACGCGATGGGTTTGGCGCACCCGGATTGGATGCGCCCTTGGCGTTTGATTGGTAAGTTCGGCTTAGAACGGCATGGAGTATTGGGTTCCCAGAACCCAGGCACTTCCGGTGTAATCACCCTTCACCAAACCACGTGCCTTCAGTCTTTGGTCGTTGTCGATGCTGGCGTCGGCAAACATGAGGTAGGCCACGCCCAGATCCAGCGTGGAACCGCCTGCAAACGTCCATTGCGCGCCAGTGGAAATTTGAGTGCGGTCACTGTCGGGCAGCGACACCATGCGGGTCGTCGCGCCCTTGACTGGCGTCTGATCGAACGCAAGGCCAAATTTCAGCTTCACGTCTTGGCTGTACTGGTAGTTGCCCCCAACCGCCACGCGCCAAGTGTCACGGAAGTCTGTATCCAGTGTTTGTGCGGGGAGTCCGGCTGACGAACCTGTTGTGGCGACCAGATCCAGTTTGGGAATGCTGCTCCATCCAGTCCAAGACACATCTCCCAGCAATTGCCACTTGTCGTTGAGCTGATGGGTCGCGCTCAAAATCGCGGTGTCGGGCAATTTAAGGCTGGCCTTTGCCGAGCTGGATTTCCCGGCGTTGAAAGTTGGCAAAGGCCCAGTCACAGCGATATCGCCAGTCGTGTCCTGAGTGACCGTAGAGCGATAAGAAACTCCAACTTTGGTGGTTGGCGACACTGTAAACAAGCCGCCAATATTCCAACCCCAGGAATCGCCTGACAGTGTGGCCGTCACAGTTGAGGCCGTAGTGATCGCAGCCGGAATTGTGCTGACAACAGCGCCTCCAACTACGACCGGAACAGCCCCCGTAGCCGCCAGCCGCTTGTACTTCGCATCCAAGTGTTGCCAACTCACGCCGCCGCCCACCGATATCGCGTCGTTGACACGGTAGGCAATCGACGGGTTGATGTTCAAAGTTTCCACGCTGAAGCTGTTGGACTGGGCCGAGCCAATCCAAGGGTTGCTGTATTCAGACTTCAAGCCGAAGGGGGCGCTAAGCCCAACGCCCACATACAGATCCTTGTTCAGCGCCCACGACATGTAGGCATTTGGCACCGCGGCCCAACTGCCTGCATCGCCGCCATTGCCCGCGTTGCCAAACCCGGTGGCGCCCCCCACGCTCGAGCCGTTATTCGAAAACTTGAAGCTCGGCCCTATGGCTGCGACACCCACTGAAAGCTCGCGTTCTTTCAGCTGCGTCATCCCGGCCGGGTTTAAGAAAATCGTGCTGGCGTTTTCCGCCACCGCAGCCGAGCCGGCATAGGAGTTGCCCAGTCCACTGACGTTCTGTTCCAGTAGTTGGAAGCCGGCTGCTGCCGCGTATCCGGAAGAAAAGGCGAGCAACAGCACTGTGACCCGTTTTGTGTTTTTTGTTTTTTTCATGACTTTGATTCTGAATAGTGAATTGGGAATAGTCCCAAAAATAAGTCTAGGACTTAAAACTACTAAGGTCAAAGTTTTGCCGACTAAGCATCCAAATTTTTATAATTTTGCAAACTTTTATGAATTCAATAATGTCCTTCGACAAACAATTGAGAAATGTGTATGTGTGCCTGTAGGGCATGCCATAAACACGAGAAATTCTCCAATTCCCCAGCGATGCCTCCTAATTCAAAACGAAGTTTTGGTCTAGCGTGCGGCCCCTAACCAGAATTACTTTCACCTTGTTTTTTATCAAAATTTTCTGAAATACTTTCGCTTTTTCGGTGTTTACCCTCTCCCCGAAATTTTGACTTCGAAGCATCATTCAGACTTGAAATAGCACGGTCGTTCTATTTTCAGAATATAAATTTGGAGACGTCGAATGAAATTCACAAAATCAACCTGGGCGGCAGTTGGAGCCACTCTACTACTGGCCGCCTGCGGCGGTGGTAGTGGTGGCAGTGCTGGAACCCAGAATTTAAACCCGGCTCGCGGCGAGTTGATGCAATCGCCCCCACCGCGCATTACAGCGCTCACTGCAGCTGACTACAACGCCAAGCTAAGCGGCAGCGCATCTGGGCAAGGGCTCTTGGCGCTGTCAGGCGGACCAGTCCCCTGCGGAATTGACGTGCAATACATCCAATACGGCACTGTGGGTGGCAAAGGCGAAGCGACCACCGCTTCCGCAGCGTTGATAGTTCCCACGGGCACTGACCCTAAATGCACCGGAGCACGACCCATCGTGTTGCACGCACACGGAACTGCAGTGGAACGTCGCTACAACTTGGCGGATTTCACAGATAGCACCAACCCTGCCTACGGCGAGTCGCAGGTCATTGCCGCGATGTATGCAGGGCAGGGTTTCATCGTCGTCGCCCCGAATTACGCGGGATATGACACCTCCACACTAAGCTACCACCCGTTCCTGGTCCCCACTCAGCAACCCAAGGACATGCTTGATGCGTTAGTGGCAGCTAAAGCGGCCCTGCCAACCCTCATTTCTGGCGTAACAACCAACGGCAAGGTATTTTTATCAGGTTACTCGCAAGGCGGTTACGTTGCCCTGGCGACCCACCGGGCCATGATCACTGATCCAACAACGGTTGCAAAACTTGCGAGCTTGAGCTTGGTCGTCAAGGCATCTGCACCTATGTCCGGGCCCTATGCGCTCCAGTCATTCGGTGACCAGATTGTGGGTGGTGCAGTAAACGCCAGCAGCACGGTGTTGTTGCCCATGCTGATCACCGGATACCAAAAGTCCTACGGCGTCAGCCCAGCCACCAACCTTTATGCGGCAACCAGCGATCTTTACGAGAGTAACTACGCCACCGGTATAGAGTCCCTCTTCCCAGGTGCACTCTCGTATACCAACTTGATTGCCACTGGAAAAGTACCTCAAGCTGCTCTTTTTGCAGCCGATTCATTACCTGCGGCACCAGCAGGACCACTCAATGTTCTGTGGTCAGCCGGTTTTGGAACGCCGAATTTGATCAAGAGTTCGTTTCGCACGGACTACCTCACGAATCCGACCAACCAGTTGCGCGCAAACCTGATCGTTAATGACCTGACTGCGTCGACAAGTCCTGTGGGGGCCACGTCAAACCCGGTAGGAGCCACCATGCTCTGCGGCGGAAGCAACGACCCGACCGTCTATTACGCTACCAACACGGGCACCTTGCTCGCGTTGCCAGCATGGTCTGGCGCGCCAACCGGTGTAGTAACTGTCGTCAACATGGACTTGACTGGTGTGACTCCAAATCCGGCGGATCCGTTCCTCACACTTAAGCAATCCTTCACATCAAAAAATCCGACGTCAGCTGCGGACTATGCATCGACCTACCATGCCAACCTGGTTCCATATTGCGTAAGAGCGGCTCGCAGCTACTTCTCCAATCCAGCATTCTGATGGAGCAAATAACATGAAAAAATCTATCCTTTCTCTGTCCCTGGTTGCCGTTGGCTTGATGCTGGCCAGCACCAGTTCCATGGCCCAGTACACCATTCAGGTGGGCGGCGCTTATGTGGACCCAAACTCTTCTGCCACCACTGCAACCGGCCCGTTGACCCCGCTGGGTGCCATCAGCCTGCAGGTCAAACCCCAATCCACCTTGTTTTTCAGCGTGGCACGAGAGATCAACGACAAATGGGACTTGCAGCTAGCCTTGGGTATGCCACCCATACATGATGTGGCGCTGAAAGTAACCAATGCTGCAGCCCTGCCAGCCAGTGTTGCGGCACAGGATGGCGTCATCATCAGCAAGGTAACGCAAATCGCCCCCGCTTTATTTGCCAATTACAAATTTGGTGAAGCGGGCGACACATTCAGGCCTTTCGTGGGTCTGGGCGTGAACTACACGAAGTTTGATCCGGCCGACACGACCCCCGCCAATGACGCCATCAATGGTGGCCCGACCAAGATCAAGCTATCTGACTCCTGGGGTCTGGCCTGGCAAGCGGGTGCGGTTTACCAGATTAATAAAAAATGGTCGGTATCGGGCACTTACTCCAGCGCCGACGTAAAGACGACGGTAACGACAAATACTCTGGGCATTGAGCGCAAACTCGATGTGACGTTTGACCCTGCCGTGTTTATTCTGGCGGTGGGCTATAGCTTCTAAGTAGCAATGGCAGACAAACTGCCAGACGCAAAAAGGGCCACGCAAGTGGCCCTTTTTCTTTGCAGAAATTCAAATCGCCTCAAGCCGTCAGCCGCTGCAACGCCTCCTGGTATTTAGCAGCCGTCTTGGCAATCACCGCATCGGGCACGCGCGGTGCCGGTGGGGTCTTGCTCCAGGGTTTGCCATCAACCAGCGACTGCTCCAGCCAGTCGCGCACAAACTGCTTGTCGTAGCTGGGCGGGTTGGTGCCTTCCTGATAGCTCTCTTGCGGCCAGAAACGCGATGAGTCGGGCGTCAGCACCTCATCCATCAGCGTCAGCGTGCCGTGCTTGTCCAGACCGAACTCGAACTTGGTGTCGGCAATGATGATGCCTTTGGTCAGCGCAATTTCGGCTGCAGCTTTGTAGATGCGGATGCTGATGTCGCGAATCTGAGTAGCCAGTTCCAGGCCGATCATCTCGACCGTCTTTTCAAACGTGATGTTCTCGTCATGGTCGCCCACCGCGGCCTTGGCAGCCGGGGTGTAAATCGGCTCGGGCAGTTTGGAGGCATTCTTCAGGCCAGGGGGCAGTTGCACGCCGCAGACGGCGCTGTTTTCCTGGTATTCCTTCCAGCCGCTACCGGCCAGATAGCCGCGCACCACCGCTTCCACAGGCAGAGGCTTGAGGCGCTTGACCAGCATGGAGCGGCCGGTGACCTGCGCCACCTCCGAGGGCAACACCACGCTTTCGGGCGCATCGCCGGTCAGGTGATTCGGGCAGATGTTGGCGCCGTTCGGGCCGAGCTTCTCAAACCAGAACAAGGCCATTTGCGTCAGCAGTGCGCCCTTGCCCGGAATAGGTTCGCCCATGATGACGTCAAAGGCAGAAAGTCGGTCGCTGGCCACCATCAGGATGCGATCGTCGCCCACGGCGTAGTTGTCGCGCACCTTGCCACGGGCGAGCAGGGGCAGGGAAAGGGAAGAGGTGTGTACTACAGCGTTCATGGAATCCTGAAAGTAAAAAGCCCGCCGCAACCCTGTTGGGCAACGGCGAGCTTTCGATTATCGCAAAGCGCGTGGGGGCTCTGCTTACTGGACGACTTGCGCCAATTCGCCAGCTGCGTAACGCGCCGCCACCACCGACAGGCTGTTGCCCTTGAGCTTGCTGCCCTGGCCTTCGCATCCGAACTCAACGTAGCGTTGTTTGCAGATGTTCATAGCCGCTTCGCGGGCCGGCTTCAGCCAGTCGCGAGCATCAAATTTCTCGGGATTTTCAGACATGAACTTGCGCACTGCAGCGGTCATGGCCAAACGGATATCGGTGTCGATGTTGATCTTGCGCACGCCAAACTTGATGGCCTTCTGGATTTCTTCAACCGGCACGCCGTAGGTCTCTTTCATCTTTCCGCCGTACTGGTTGATGATGGCCAGCAGGTCTTGCGGCACGCTGCTGGAGCCGTGCATAACCAAGTGGGTGTTGGGCAGGCGCTTGTGGATCTCCATCACGCGGTCAATCGCCAGGATGTCGCCCGTGGGCTTGCGGGTGAATTTGTAGGCACCGTGGCTGGTGCCGATGGCGATGGCCAAAGCGTCCAGCTGGGTGCGTTGCACGAACTCGGCGGCCTGCTCGGGGTCGGTAAGCATCTGGTCACGGGTCATGGTGGAATCCGTGCCGTGGCCGTCTTCCTTGTCGCCCTTCATGGTTTCCAGGCTGCCCAGGCAACCCAATTCGCCTTCCACGGTCACGCCGGTGGCGTGCGCCATGTCGACCACCTTGCGGGTGACTTCGACGTTGTATTCAAAGCTGGCAATGGTTTTGCCGTCGCCCTCCAGGCTGCCGTCCATCATCACCGAGCTGAAGCCCAAACCGATGGCGCCCTTGCAGATGTCGGGGCTTTGGCCATGGTCCTGGTGCATGACCAGAGGAATGTGAGGATAGGCTTCGATGGCGGCCAAAATCAAATGCTTGATGAAGGCTTCGCCGGCATATTTGCGGGCACCGGCGCTGGCTTGCAGAATGACGGGTGCACCCACCGAATCGGCAGCAGACATGACAGCCTGCACCTGCTCCAGGTTGTTGACGTTGAAAGCGGGAATGCCGTAGCCGTTGACTGCTGCATGGTCCAGCAATTCGCGCATGGAAACGAGTGCCATTGTTAACCCCAGGAAGTTGAAAATTGAAGGCGGCAACCGGCGGTAACCGCCCGGTAACAATTACCGTAAATCAATTCTAACGCCGCACCGGGCAGCACGGTAGCGTTATGCGACTGTGCTGCCTTAGGTCAAAAGAGCATTTTTAAAATTACTCAACGCGGCAAATTTTGAGCATGTTGGTACCGCCCGGCGCGCCCATGGGTTCGCCACAGGTAATGGCATAAACATCGCCACTTTGCACAATGCCACGTTCCTTGAGGTGCGCTTCCGCCTGTTGGAGAGCCGTGTCGCGGTCGGCACTGGTGTCAATGAACAAGGGGCGCACATTGCGATACAGCGCCATCTTGCGTTGCGTAGCCACTTTAGAGGTGAGTGCATAAATCGGCACGCGGATCAGGTGACGGCTCATCCACAACGCCGTGGAGCCGCTGTCGGTCATGGCCACGATCGCCTTGGCACCCAGGTGGTGGGCGGTAAACAGCGCACCCATGGCGATGGTTTGGTCAATGCGGGCAAAGGTCTTGCCAGTGAAGTCAGCCTCTAGCTCAAAGTTTTCTTCACGTTCTGCGGTATGGCAAATGTTGGCCATTTCGACAACCGTTTCCAGCGGGTACTTGCCTGCTGCCGTTTCGGCAGACAGCATCACGGCATCGGTGCCGTCGAGCACGGCGTTGGCCACGTCGCTAACCTCGGCACGCGTGGGCACCGGGTTGGTAATCATGGACTCCATCATCTGGGTCGCGGTAATGACCACGCGGTCATGCTCTCGGGCCAGCTTGATCATGCGTTTTTGCAGACCTGGAACCAGGGCATTGCCCACTTCCACTGCCAAGTCGCCGCGGGCCACCATGATGCCGTCGCTGGCCAACAAGATCTCCAGCAAGCGGGGGATCGCCTCGGCACGCTCGATCTTCGCAATCAGCGCGGGTTTGTGGCCATATTCGTGGGCCGCCACATTGCAGAGTTGGCGCGCCATTTCCATGTCGGTGGCATTTTTGGGGAAGCTCACGGCCACATAGTCGGCCTGGAAGCTCATCGCTGTGCGGATGTCTTCCATGTCCTTACCGGTCAAGGCCGGAGCCGTAAGACCCCCACCCTGCTTGTTGATGCCCTTGTTGTTGGACAGTTCACCGCCGAGCTTGACGGTGGTGTGTACCTGCTCGCCACGCACCGCATCGACCGTGATCACGATCAGGCCGTCATTGAGCAGCAGTACGTCGCCGGCTTTCACCTCACGGGGTAATTCTTTGTAGTCCAGGCCAACGGCGTCAATATCGCCCAGTTCGACGCGCTGTCCATCCAGAATGAATTTTTGACCTGGTTCGAGGAAAACTTTGCCTTCGGCAAATTTGCCAACGCGGATTTTGGGACCCTGCAGGTCGGCCATGATGGCCACTTCGCGGCCGGCACGTTTGGCGGCCTCGCGCACCAGCCGGGCGCGGTCGATGTGGTCTTGCGCCTTGCCATGGCTGAAGTTCAAGCGCACGACGTTCACGCCAGCGCGGATCATCTGCTCCAACATTGCCGGATCGCTCGAAGCGGGGCCCAGGGTGGCAACAATTTTGGTGGCGCGACGTGGCATAGTTTCTATCTCCTTGGAATAATCTTTCCATTTTTACACGGATGAGGCCTGCATGCGGTTACATGACACCATCAAGATGGCAAACTGCGTGCGACAATAAATTTTGCCTGTACAAACTGCATGAAAACTCCTGCAACTCCTCCAGACACCTTTGGCCGTTCAGAGCCGCAGGGATTACCTGCGACCAAGGCCTTGGATTTCGCCTCGGCCATGGAACTATTGGATAACAGTACCGCGCTTTATATAGAAGCGGTGCAGAGTTATTTCCAGGACATTGCCAATCTGCCCGCGCGCATGGACGCCTTACTGCGCAAGGCTGATCTTCAAGAGGCCGTTCGCGCATTGCATACCTGCAAGGGAGCATCCCTCACGGTCGGTGCCAACCTGTTGTCCGAGTTATGCCGCCAGTTTGAAATGAAACTGAAGGTGCTACGAAAAGATGAACAAGCCCTGGATGACATTGAAAGGCAAAACATGCTGCTCGCACTCGAGGGTGCAGTCGCAAATACGCGTCAGGCTATTACCGAGGTGATGGGAAGCCTGGGTACGCAAGTCAGAACAAAGTCACGGGCCGGGTTAAATACCCGGGCGCTTGTTGAAGATTTGATATCACTGCGCAACTTGCTGGCTCGGTCTGATATGCGGGCTTTGGCGCGCTACGAGGCGATTTGTGCGCTGCACACTACAGCTGTTACGCAATTGCAGACTTTAGCCCCAACTCTCAAAGTTTTTAATTTTGCCCAAGCTGTGGTTCAATGTGATGAACTGATTAGCGACTTCAGTGCGCCCAATAACACATGATCGAC
>CANFNO010000023.1 GCA_947447845.1 Burkholderiales bacterium
TGGGCGCCAGCTTTGGAGGCAGTGCCAGTGCCGACCGCCTCAGCTTCACCCTGCGCTCGCTCACCTACCCGGATTTGCTGGAAAAAGCGGTAGCTCTTGCCGCGCGGCAATTGGGCGACCCCACTTACCCGGAGGCGCCCTGGCTGCGTGACCGTCCCAAGCTGATTGCAAGTCTTAAAGAGGCAAACACCAAGCCTGCCACACTGGCCGGTCGCGCCTTTGCTCGCGCGGTGTATGGCGAGCACCCCTACGGCGCCGAAAGCACAGAAGAAACGTTGCTCCGCATCAGCGCTGCCGACATGCGTGCTCTGCATGCGCAAGCGCTGCGGTCCTGCAGCGCCAAGGTCAACATCGTGGGTGCGCTGAACCGCTCGCAGGCCGATGCGCTGGCAACCCAACTGCTGGCTTATTTGCCAACCAGTGGCTGCGATGCCTTGCCTGCGGTGGCGGAAGTTGCGCCACTTGCCGCCGCGCATGAAGAGCGCATTGCTTTTGCTTCTGCCCAGGCCCATGTGCTGCTCGGCCAACCCGGCATCAAACGCAACTCAGCTGACTTCTTTGCCTTGACGGTTGGCAACCACATTCTGGGCGGCGGCGGCTTTACCGCGCGCTTGACCGAAGAGGTGCGGGAAAAGCGTGGCCTGACCTACAGCGTGTACAGCCACTTTGCGCCGGGCCTGCATGCGGGGGCCTTCACTATTGGTTTGCAGACACGCCCGGACCAGGCGCAGCAGGCCTTGGCTCTGGTGCGTGAGGTGCTGGCCAAATTTGTGAGGGAAGGCCCCACCGAGAAAGAACTGCAGGCTGCCAAAGACAACTTGATCGGTGGCTTTGCGCTGCGTTTGGACAGCAACCGCAAGTTGCTCGACAACGTAGGAAATATCGCTTGGAACAACTTGCCCCTGGACTATCTGGAGACCTGGACTGCGCAGGTTCAAAAGCTCACCGTGGAAGATATTCGTGCAGCCTTTGCGCGCGCAGTGCAACCCGACAAAATGGTGACCGTGGTGTTGGGCGCTGAAGAGGCCAAATAGGTCGCCAAACAGCTTAGTTCACAGGGGCCAGTTTGGCCCCTTATCAATTGTTCAGGCCAACGCCGCCGAGGCATGAGCCCATGCGTTCGTGCGTTTATGCACGTGCATCTACAAACATAGGCTTGCGCATCACCTGGCCGGTCGCGCAACAGGTCCGCGTTTCCCAACAAGCGACAACCAATTTGCGAATTCGCAAGCTGCCGTAACGCCAGACTCAGAAGATGGGTCACAAGCCAAAAATAAAAGCGGGGATATCTGGTCGAGTCGGTCTGATTATTTTTATCAGACCGGGTCGTTCTATTTGCGAAAAACAATCGAAGAAGTTAATTATGAAAAAACTACATCTCCTGGCGCTGGCAATTTCTACTGTCTTGTGCGTACCTTTGGCCGCGCAGGCATCCGATGGCACCATCACTTTTAAAGGTTTGCTGAACACTTCAACCTGTACGGTTACTGCACCTGCCACAGGCAGCTTTTTAGTGACCCTGCCCACCTTGCCGGCTTCAACTCTGTCGGCCAATGGCAAGACAGCCGGCGACACCGGATTCTCAATTACAGTCGCCGGTTGCGCCGCTGGCACCAGTTCATTTACACCCTTCTTTGAATCCGGAGCCACCACCGATGCGGCATCGGGTCGCTTGAATCTGACGGTTGCCAGCACGGCGACCAATGTGCAGTTGCAACTACTCAACTTTGACAGCACTCCCATTAACGTTGCCAATGCCGCGGCCAGTCAAGGGGTTATCCCAACGGCCTTCATTTCGGGTGCGACTACCGCCACCGGCCGCTACATCGTTCGTTACTACGCCACCGGTGCAGCAGGTGCTGGCTCTGTAAATAGCTCCCTGACGTATTCGATGACCTACATCTAAGTTTTTCCAACCCGGGGTGCATGGGCGGCAGTTGCTGTCCCCATGCGACTTCAAATGGCACATCGATATGTTGGCTAGATGGTGTTTATCGTTTCAGTTTTTTGCGCTGCTGATGTGCGGGGTGCCTGCATTTTCTGCGGACGGTAAGGTAACGGTGAATGGAGAGGTCATATCCGAAACCTGCACCGTGAATGCAGGGGTTTCTGACTTCAGTGTGACCTTGCCAACTTTGAGTACCTCAGCATTCCAGGGCATTGGTAGCACCGCAGGAAGCACCCATTTCTCGATTGCAATGACGAACTGCAGCCTCTCGTTGATGTTGGTGAATACCTATTTTGAACCGGGGCCCACCACCAGTGCGGAAGGCCGCTTGATCAATCAGAGTTTCGGCGGGGCTTCAGTGGATGGCCAGATTCAAAACGCCAACGGAAGCCCGCTCAATCTGGCGGATGCGTATGGTTCTCAAAACACCACGCCAACTTCCATCATTGGCAGGAGCGCTACGCAGCACTACAACATTGCGTATTTTTCAAACGCCTCGCCTATGCAGGCGGGTGAGTTCACGTCTTCGGTGGTCTACACCCTGGTCTATCCGTGAGGCTCTTCAGAGCGCACTCAACGACCACCATTTCCCTACGAGATTGAAAGAAAAATATGTCCACCGCACGTTCGCTCCTTTGGATCACTATTGCCTGGTTCATGCTGTGCGCAAACAGTGTGGCCAGCGTGATCATCATCGGCACGCGGGTTGTTTACCCTTTGAATGCAAAGGACGTCAGCGTTCGCCTGAATAACAACGGCAGTTCCGCGAGTCTGGTGCAGGCCTGGATTGACGATGGCGACGCCTCAGCCAGTCCGGAGAATATTTCGGTTCCCTTCGTTCTCAGCCCGCCCATGTTTCGCATCAACCCGACGCACTCGCAGATGCTTCGGCTGGTCTATACCGGGGAGAACAAGGCACCGCGGGATCGCGAATCGGTTTACTGGCTCAATGTGCTCGAAATCCCCCCCAAACCGGATGCCTCCGCTGGCGAGAACACGCTGCAATTTGCTGTGCGCAGTCGTATCAAGATATTCCTGCGTCCGGCTGAGCTCTCCGGCGACCCCGCTGCGGCGCCAGCCCAGGTTCAATGGCGGGCAATGCGTGACGGAGCATCGCTCAAACTGTTGGCATTCAACCCGACGCCCTTTCACGTGTCATTGGGCGAGGTGGTGTGGGCAGCACCAAATGGCACGCTGGGTCGACCGCTATCCGGCATGGTGAACCCCAAGAGCGAGCAAGCCTTTGTGTTTGAAGGAGCTTTCCAGGAAGGGCAGGCCGCCACAAAAGTGCAGTTCAAATATGTCAACGACTATGGCGCGTTTGTGGATGGTGTCTCGGGCGTCACGACGGCCCCCTGAACTCCAGCAGGTATGGCTATGAACCCCCTCTCATTCACGCGCATGCAGAACCACGGTGCGGCAGGGTTTGCCAGTTGCTCGCTGCTGCTCTGGAGTGGCGCCATTGCCGCCGCGCAACCGGTGGCCCAGGCCAAGGCGGAAGTGGCGCTGGATGCTTCCAGTGTGGCCTTGGAGTTCAATGAACAATTTCTGATTCGCAACGCCAGTGAACCCCGCGTGGATTTGAGCCGCTTCAGCCAGGGAAATCCGGTGCAGCCAGGCACTTACCGCGCAGACGTATTTCTTAATGGAGACTGGCTGGCACGGACCGATGTGCTGATCAAGGTGGGAGGACAAGGTTTGCAGGCTTATGCCTGCCTCAACAAGTCGCTTGTCAGTCGCTTGGGAATTGATCCGGCGGCCTTGAGTGTGGCGGCGCAACGCATGCTGGGCGTGCTTCCTTCCACGGGTGACGCGGAGCAGCCCATCGTGGGCGAAGCGCCGCCGGTGTGCCTCCCGTTGGACCAGATCATAGAAGGCGGCACTTCGCAATTTGATGCCACGGAGCAGCGGCTTGACCTTACGGTGCCGCAGGCATTGATTGCACGGCGTGCACGCGGCTACGTGGACCCGCAAAGCTGGGCCTACGGTGTCAATGCAGCCCTGCTGAACTACCGCTTCAATAACTACCAGAGCAATGCAGGCAACAGCACCACATCGCAGAGCTATCTAGGGCTCAATGCGGGCGTCAATCTGGAGGGGTGGCAGTTGCGGCATGACGGCAGTCTGTCGAACAACAACAGCACCGGTTCCAGCTATCAGCGCATCAATACGTATCTGCGACATGACGTGGTGGATCTGCGCTCCACCTTTGTGCTGGGAGATACCTATACCGATGGCCAGCTCTTTGACAGCTTCAGCCTGCAGGGTGTGACGTTGGCCAGTGACGACCGCATGTTGCCGGACTCTCAGCGGGGCTTCGCGCCCACTATTCGCGGGCAGGCGTTCACACAGGCCAATGTGCAGATACGACAAAACGGGATGCTGCTGTATGAGGCCAATGTGCCACCCGGCCCCTTTGTGATCAATGACCTTTACCCCACTGGCTTTGGCGGCGATATGGAGGTTACGGTGATTGAATCCGACGGTAGTCGGCATAGCTCCCAGGTGGCTTATGCATCCTCGCCGCAACTGATGCGCGATGGGGGCTATCGCTACAGCCTCTCAGGCGGTCAGTTACGCCAGTCTGTGGCGGACATCCAGGTCGTGCAAGGGCAGCTTCAGCTTGGGCTGAGCAATTCATTCACCGTCGACGGCGGATTTTCTGCAACCAAAGAGTACCAAGCGTATTTATTGGGCGGTGCCTTCAATACACCGCTGGGCGCCTTTTCGCTGGACTACACGCATTCGCAGTTCACACCGCCGGGACAGCAGACGCAGCGTGGCGAAAGCTGGCGTGCCAGCTGGTCGAAATTATTTGAACCTACGCGCACCAACTTCAGTCTGGCGGCCTACCGCTATTCTTCCGAAAGCTTCTACACGCTTCAGAATGTGGCCAGCACGCTGGATGAAATAGTTAACGCTTCCCTTGGCGGTGCAGCATCGAACCGGGTACAAAGCAGCCTCAGGGTGGCGGTGAACCAGAACATCGGTCGCTGGGGCGCCCTCTATCTGTCGGGCAACAGCACCTCCTATTGGGCTCGTGACGGGTACAGCACCCATTACCAACTGGGTTACACACAGCAGTTTGGCCAGGTGCTGATGTCCATGGGCGTTGCGCGGCAGGCAGCGTTCGATGTGCAAAGAGAAAATTCCCAGGTTTTTGTGAGCCTTACGATTGCCCTGGAATCGCGCGCAAACCGCAGCGCGTCGCTCAATGTCACGCAGCAACATGACGACATCCGCGGCGACAGCACGCAAGCCAATTTCTGGGGCAACTACGGTGACAACTATGAGACCAGCTATGGCCTGTTTGCCAACCATTCCTCTTCCGAAGACACCCAGGGTGGAAATCTTAGTTATCGCAGCGACTACGGCCAGTTTGGAATGGGCGTGAGCAATGGGGGCGGAATCACCACCACCACGGTTGCAGCAGAAGGCGGGCTGCTGTTGCACGCTGGTGGCTTGACTGCTTCCAACACCTTGGGCGATACCGTGGGACTGGTCAAAATTGTCGGCGGACAGGGTGTCGCAGTGCAGGGCAATCAGGGTGCTCCGGTGAATGCCGGTGGCTATTCGGTGGTGCGGTATTTGACCCCCTATTCCGCCAACGCGGTGGTGTTGGATATGTCGAAGGTTTCTCTGGATACGCAATTGGACGCCACAGACCAGGTTGTGGCGCCGCATGCAGGCGCGGTGGTGCTGGTGAACTTCAGCGCCATAGCGGGACACACCATTCTGATTGCGGGCCGTTTGCCAGGGGGCGGTCCGCTGCCTTTTGGTGCCGGAGTGTATGACGAGCAAGATCAACAGATTGGCTCCGTAGGCCAGGCCGGGCGCCTGGAAGCGCGCGTGGCACAAGCCACTGGCAGCCTGACGGTGAAGTGGGGCGAAGGTGCAGGCCAGCGTTGCGTGTTGACCTACGCAGTGCCGATTGACAGTGACCACCAGCAAAAACTGGTGCAACTCAAGGCGGTGTGCACACCCGTTGTCAATGACGCGCCCAAGCGAATGAGCCTTCAAGAACCCGTCGTGCAGAAGCCTGCTTTCTCCGGGGTCCGGGGCGCCGTGCTGACCATTCAATTGCCGGAGGGTTCGCTGCTGCCAAAGGGAGCCAGAGTCAAAGACCAGACCGGCCCGGAGGCTATCGCTGGTGAAGAGGGACATGTGTACGTCAAACCCGCGCTGGTTCACGATGGACTGCTAGCCAGTTGGCTGGATGAAGTTGGCGGGCAGGAGCGCAGTTGCCGGGTGAGCATGCAGAAATCGGTTGCTGTGACAGATAACAACCCATGCACAGCCAGCGTGCAATGGATTGAAAAGATCGAAAGATCCAACGTGAGTCTTATCGATAGTGCCCACTGATACCGGTCAATCCAACATGTCCAAACTTTTGCCTATTTCCCCGGACGTTTGCCGGTCTCAACCTATGCATCCGTTCAGTCACCGATGGACATGGTTCGCAAAGGCGCTCTGCCTGGTGCTGATGTTGATAGGCATGAAGACCGCATTCGCGTCCGACCTTGCCTGTGGCGGCGTGTCGATGACATCGCCGTTTCCCAGCAACAGAGTCGTCGACTCGGGCACCCAGGTCGGCAGGGTCTTCTACCGGGGATTCTTGGTGGTGACGCTATCCAATTGCAGGAATAGCTCGGCCAACACGCTCCCGCTGAACTTCACTGTGGAGATTCCCGTGGGCAATGTTGCGGCCCCCCTACCCGTGCCAGCCGCAAGCGGCATTTCCGTTGAATCCACAACCCCGACCTTTGTGGTTTCTCCATCGGGCCTTTGCACCCGTAGCTCGGGCGTTACCGGGGGTGCGTCAACTTCGATCACGTTCAGGCATCCAAAGAATGCGAACTGCACCTACACAATCACATTCCCCATTACTTTGAGCATGACATCCTCGAGCAACATTGCCGCGACCGGCATCAGCGCGCTGAGCAATTTAAATCCCTGGTGGGTGTCCTACACCAGTTCCGATGGATTGACCGGCACGATCAATTCGTCGTTTGATTTGATTTCAACGGCCTGCACCCTGACCACTCCGAATGTCACAGTCACCTTGCCGCGAGTGTCAGTGAGCGCACTGAGCGGCGGCTTCGGCACAACTGCTGCGCGAACACCATTTATCCTGGCTCTGGGCGGCTGCACAGATTTGGGTACGACCTACCTGGCGAGGGCGTCCTGGACTTTTGTTCCGGGCGCCGCAGATCCAAGCTCCATCGCAAACAGTGCCAGCACCCCGGCAAGCAATGTCTATGTGCAGTTGCTGGATAGCGGATTCACGCCCATCGGCAACGGCGAAACATCGATCATTGCGTTTGTGTCAGCCGCAGGTGCCTACCAATCCCAACACTATGCCCAATACTTCGCAGGCCCCGGTGTAGTGGGAGCCGGCATGGTGAAAGGCGTTGCCACGCTCAATCTTATGTACGATTAGTCGCCGGGGGGCAGGGCTCCCCGCCTCTAGTTGTAGATGACTTCCAGGACGTGCCCGGCCGCGGAATCCTGAACCGAGATGTTTGCGATTCCACTGCCGATCGACGCGGCATTGCTGCTGACGTTCACCGTTGTGGAAAATGTGGCGGGGAGGTTGCCGCACTGCGACGCGTTGACAGCTGTGAATGACACACCTCCGACCGCAGGTGCCGTTGCGACGTTCAACTGGCAACTCGGGTTGACCAAGGCTCCAGAGAAGGTAATTTGTCCACCGGCAGCGCTTGCCTCGCTGGATAGGGCCAATGAAATCGCACCCCATGCAAACGCAGTAAAGAGTTTCGAAACCTTCTTCATATCGGTCCCCCGGTAGATGTATGTTGCAGCCATTGTTGCCTGTCTGGCTGGATCGAGTGTGTCCAAGTTGTGTCGTGAAAAGCCATTAAGCTATCCCCATGAGCACCAAAGTCACCAAAAAAGCATCCCCTGCCAGTAAACCCAAGCGCGTGTTCAAGCCGCGTGCTGCACAAACCCACGAAGTCCGCATCATTGGGGGTTTGTGGAAACGCACCAAACTCAAGGTGTCCGACAAGCCCGGCCTGCGCCCCACACCTGACCGCGTGCGCGAGACGCTGTTCAACTGGCTCGGCCAGGACCTGACCGGTTGGCGCTGCATTGATGCCTTTGCCGGCACCGGTGTGCTGGGCTTTGAGGCCGCTTCGCGTGGCGCCACCAACGTGGTGCTGGTGGAGTCCGACTCCGCGCTCGTTGCACAGTTGCAAAAGACCAAGGACCAATTGGCCGCCACCGCAGTGCAACTGCAGCGCGGCGACGGCGTGGTGTCTATCCGCCAGGCCGCACCTGCCAGTTGCGATTTGATTTTTCTGGACCCGCCGTTTGATGCGCCGCTCCTGGAGCCCGCGCTCAATGCCTGCGCCAAGGCGATTGCGCCGACCGGCTGGATCTATCTGGAATCCCCCACCAAGTGGACCGAAGAGTTGCTCGCACCGATGGGGCTGGCAATTCATAAATATCTGAAGGCCGGTGCCGTACATGCGCACCTCTTGCGCCTGGCCTGAAACCTTTTTTTACTTCTTTGGAGCCCGAACATGGCCAAGACAGTGATTGCAGTTTTCCCCGGCACGTTTGACCCCATCACGCTGGGCCATCAGGACCTGATTCGGCGCAGCGCCGGTCTTTTTTCTACCGTTATCGTGGCGGTGGCAGCGGCCCACCACAAGAAGACGATGTTCACTTTGGAAGAGCGGCTGGAGACGGTGCGCGAGGTGTTTGCATCGTTGGAGAATGTGAGAGTGGAACCGTTCACCGGGCTGGTGCGCGACTTTGCAGTGGCGCACGGTGCCAGTGTCATGGTGCGTGGCGTGCGCTCGGTCACCGACTTTGATTACGAAGCGCAACTTGCCGGTATGAACCGTGCGCTGGCGCCGGATGTGGATACGCTGTTTCTCACCCCAGATTCGCGTTACCAGTTCATCAGCAGCACGCTGGTGCGCGAGATCGCCACGCTCAAGGGCGACGTGCAGCAGTTTGTGGCCCCGCAGGTTTTCGACCGCCTGACCGCCAAGCTCAAAGGCTAGGTGGTTCCGGCCAGGGGCGTTGCGGACTGCGCAGTATTTCCACTGCGTGGCTGAGTTGCAGCACACCCAGATCATCAAAACGCCGACCGGCAATTTGCAGGCCTATGGGCAGGCCACTTTGCGTATAGCCGCAATTGATGCTGGCCGCAGGTTGCTCCGACATATTGAAGGGCACCGTAAAGGCGATGTGCTCCAGCGGCCTTAGGGGATCGTTGGTGGGCGAGGGCAGTTCCGCGTCAAAAGCAACGATCGGCGCGGTCGGTGAGATGACATAGTCAAACGCATTGCACGCTCGCACCGTGGCCACCCGGGTCGCGTGGAATTGGCTCATCGCGTTGAATACTGAAGCGCCGGACATGCCTGCTGCGCTGTCAGCCCAGGCGCGGATATAGGGCAGCACCGATGCACGGCGCTCTTCGCTGAGAGCCGCCAAGTCGAGATGCGAGCGCATGCGCCATGCGTAATCCATGCCGTCGAGCATCTGGCGCGTCAAAAACGGCTGCATGGGCGTGACGATGGCACCGGCACCTTCCAGCAACATCGCGGTGCGTTGCACGGCGAACTGCACTTCGGGGTCCACCGGCAGGCCGCAGCCACCATCCAACAGCAGACCAATGCGTACGCCGTCGAGTTGGGTCAGTGGCGCGTCAAAGCTGTTCCAGTCTATGGCGGCAAAGGGCAGGCTCATGCTGTCGCGTTCATCGGGCCAGCTTAGTGCTTGCATCATCAGGGCTGTGTCGCCAACTGTGCGCGTCATGGGGCCAGCGGCACGGCCTGTGTAAGGCGGGTCTATCGGTATACGACCCAGGCTGGGCTTGAGACTGAAGATGCCGCACCAACTGGCCGGTAGCCGCAGCGAGCCACCAATGTCCGTGCCCACGTGCAGCGGGCCATAGCCAGCCGCCGCAGCCGCTGCAGCCCCGGCACTGGAGCCGCCCGGTGTCTTGCTCAAATCCCAGGGATTGCGCGCCAGCGGGTGAAAGCTGGACACGCCGGACGACAACATGCCGTAGTCCGGCATGGTGGTCTTGCAAATCAACACGGCACCGGCTTCACGCATGCGTGCGGCCGGGGGCGCATCGTGCAACGCGGGCGGACTGTCTGTGGCCCGTGTGCCCAAGGGCATGCGGTCACCTTGGGTGGCTATGTTGTCTTTCAAGGTGAACGGAACGCCGTCCAGGGCGCTAAGCGGAGACTTCTTTAACCAGCGCAACTCGGAAGCGCGGGCGCTCTCCAAGGCGCGCTCCGGGTGCAATAGATAGGTGGCGTTTAGCTGGGGTTCCCATTGTGAGATGTGATCCAGAACTGCCCTTGTCACCTCCACCGGAGACAGCGCGCGACAACGGTAAGCAGCCTCCAGTGACGCGGCCGTCCAGGCGTGCAGCGGCAATGATTGCTCGGTGGCGGTGCTCATGTCAGGAGTGGGTGATTTATATAGTGGGCGTTTCAATTATCGGCGAGCTTGCGATAATCAACCTATGCAAACGAGATACCCATGGCGCTGATCATTACCGACGAGTGCATCAATTGCGATGTCTGCGAGCCCGAGTGCCCGAATGAGGCGATTTTTTTGGGTCCCGAAATCTACGAAATTGATCCGAACAAGTGCACCGAATGCGTCGGTCACTTTGATGAGCCGCAGTGTGTGCAGGTCTGCCCCGTAGCGTGCATACCGGTCAACCCGCAACACGTCGAGGACAAGGAAACCTTGTGGCAAAAGTACCGCCGTCTTCAGGCTTTGGTCGTAGTTGCCAAGACGGACTGAAGGGCCTGGGCCCCGCCCTAAGATCCGTCTTCAATCCGTCTTCAATCCGCCCGTATCCCGGTTTTAGCCCGGCTTCAACGCATCATCGACACCGCCTCAACCCCACTTAATGCGTGGCGCGTTTGGCGGTAGATTTCGTCTTCTTGGTGGTTGCTCCATCCGTGGCGGTGAAGAACTCCGGCTCTTTGTCCTTTACTTTGACCGTGCGAATAGCACCCGCCTTTTTGCTGTCGGCTTTTTTCTCTGTTGGTTTGGTGGCCGCGACTTTTTTAGTTTGGCTGGCCTGCGCAGCTTTCATTTGTGCCAGGGCCATGGACTCGTCTTTGCGGCGTGTGGCTTCCATGTCTTTGGCCAGGGCCTTATCGCTGGTCAATCCCTGTTTGGCTTGGGCACGCTGCTCATCCGTGCGGGGATCTTCGGTTTGCACCGCGACGGCCCCGGAACAAGGCGTCTGGCTGTAGCTGTTGCCACATCGAAAAACCTGCTGGGCTGAGGCGATAGGGCAGACGCTGAGTGCTGCGACGGTGCTTAGAACTAGATGTTGAAAACTCTTCATGGTTTCTTTCTTCAGTTGGTGACGGGAAAACGGTTTGCTAGGGTGGAACCTCGGCAGTGATAGGGGCGGTGGGCAAAGGGTTCGGCAGGTCGTGCCCAGTTTCCGGTTGGATTGCAGTTGCTGACGTTGATGCTGACGTTGATGCTGGCGCGGGCGCAACCGGTTTCGGCAACTTGGGACGCGGCGGTTTGCTGGTGTGAATGAGCATGGTCGCTTTGTCCATGTCTCCGTTCAGCAGGTGGGGCAGGGCCTTGAGTGCGCGATCGATGGTTTGTTCAATCGCAATGCGGTGATCCGCGGACGGCTTCTTGAGGACCCAGCTCACCACTTCTGATTTGTCACCCGGATGCCCTACGCCCAGCCGCAGGCGCCAGTAGTCGGATGATCCCAGTTGCGCATGGATGTCGCGCAACCCGTTGTGACCGGCATGGCTGCCGCCAAGCTTGAGTTTGGCTTCGCCCGGCGCAATGTCCATTTCGTCATGGGCGACCAGAATCTCGTTGGGCAGAATTTTGAAGAAACGCGCCAGAGCCGCGACGGACTTGCCCGACAGGTTCATAAAGGTTTGCGGCTGCAGCAGCCAGACCGTTTGCCCGCCCACCGTCGTGCGGGCTACGAAGCCATGGTAATTGCGGTCCATCACCAGTTGCACCTTGAGCGCACCGGCCAAAGCATCGATCCACCAGGCACCGGCGTTGTGTCGGGTGGCTTCGTATTCCGGGCCGGGATTGCCCAGGCCGACAAACAGTTTGATCATGGATGGGATGGTAGAGGATATCGGCGGTGGCAATGTTTCAGCACCACGAAAAAGGCCCACCGAGGTGGGCCTTTTCTGCAAGCAAAAAGTAGATTACTTCTTGGCGGCAGGCTTTGCAGCGGGCGCTGCCTTGGCGGCAGGCTTGCCACCCTTGGCTGGTGCGGCTGCGGCTGCGTCGGCAGCAGGAGCCTCGACCACGGCGCCAGCGATCAGCACCACGGAAACCACCACGGGGTTGTTGCTGCCGTGCTTCACAGCGGTCACACCCTTGGGCAGGACCAGGTCGGACAAATGTAGGGACTTGCCCTTCTTTAGGCCGCTCAGGTCTACCTTGATGAACTCGGGCAGATCGGTAGGCAGGCACAGCACTTCGATTTCGGTCAGCACGTGGTTGGCGATGCAACCGTCGGTCTTGACAGCAGGCGACAGATCGTCACCGAAGAAGTGCAGTGGCACCTTCATGTGCAGCTTGGTAGTAGCGTCCACGCGCTGGAAGTCGATGTGCAGAATCAACTGCTTGTAGGGGTGCATTTGCACGTCACGCAGCAGAACCTTGTGTTCGGTACCGGCCAGTTCCATGTCCAGAACGGACGCGTGGAAGGCTTCTTTCTTGATGGTGTGCCACAGTGCGTTGTGATCCAACTCAATCAACAAAGGCTCGCCAGTGCCACCGTAAACGATGCCAGGTGTGCGACCGGAATTGCGGAGACGGCGGCTCGCACCCGTACCCTGCTTAGCGCGCTCAAAAGCGACAAATTTCATAACTTACTCCTAAAGGAATCCACCGCGACCAGTGAGACTCCGGTTTAACAAAAAACGCCATCTGCACCATGCAGTGGCGTTGGCTTTTGCCTAGGTCAGAACAGGTTTTCCTGATCGGAAAACAGGCTCATGACCGACTCACCCTTGGCAATGCGCTGGATCGTTTCGGCGATCAGCGGAGCCACGGTAAGTTGGCGAATCTTCTGGCACTGCGCTGCCGCGTTGCTCAGAGGAATGGTGTTGGTCACCACCACTTCATCGAGTGCGCTGCCATTGGCAATGCGCTCGATGGCGGGACCGGAAAAAATCGGGTGTGTGCAATAGGCGTAAACCTTTTTCGCACCACGTGCCTTCAGCACCTCAGCTGCTTTGACCAAAGTGCCAGCGGTGTCAATCATGTCGTCCATGATGACGCAATTGCGCCCGTCGATCTCACCGATCACATGCATGACTTCGGAGACATTGGCACGCGGACGGCGTTTGTCGATGATTGCCAGATCGCAATTGAGCTGCTTGGCCAGCGCACGGGCACGTACCACACCGCCGACGTCGGGCGAGACCACGATCAGGTCTTCGTAGTTCTTCTGGCGCAAATCTCCGAGTAGCACGGGGGATGCATAAATATTGTCTACCGGGATATCGAAAAAGCCCTGGATCTGGTCAGCGTGCAAGTCCATGGTCAGCACGCGCGCAACGCCGACGGCTTGCAACATATTGGCCACCACCTTAGCCGTGATGGGAACGCGGGTGGAGCGTGGGCGGCGGTCCTGGCGGGCATATCCAAAATATGGAATCACTGCGCTGATGCGCTCGGCAGAGGCCCGCTTGAGGGCATCCACCATGATGAGCAACTCCATCAGGTTTTCATTGGTGGGTGCGCAGGTACTTTGCACCACAAAAACATCACGCGCACGCACGTTCTGGTTGATTTCGACGGTGACCTCTCCATCGGAGAAGCGCCCTACCGTTGCAGCCCCTAAA
>CANFNO010000024.1 GCA_947447845.1 Burkholderiales bacterium
AGCGTCGTCCACTTTGCCTTCCTCCAGCAGCTTGATCAGCTTGCCGCGAGCCTCCGCGTACGCTGTACGTTTGGGAACGGTGGCCTCCAGCAGTGCCTGGCCCTTGGCATTGCGCAGCATGGGTTTGAGCTTGTTGAATATTTCTGTATTTGCCGTGGATTCGCCTTCCACCTTACCCAGCCAGCTCTTCAATTGTTCCGGGTCTTTGGCCGAAATAATGGCATTGCGTAAAAAGCGCGCCTGGTTGTTCTGGTGTTCCTGGATTTCATTGAGCATCACGACCTTGACATAGCGGTCCTTGAGAATGCTGTCCGAAATCTGGTTGATGTGACTTATTCGGCTAACAGCGGTGACTGCCACCACCACTAACAGCAAGATGACGATGCCGAAACCGAGCCACAAGCGGTGGCCGATTTTGATGTTTCCGATATTCATTTTCTATTCCCAGTAGTTGACGGCGCAGGCCATAGGCAGGCGTGCACAAAGCACATTGTTCGTCAACTTGCAGTTTGACAGATGATTCAAGTCAAATTTAAGGCTCTTGCCGAAAAATTAATCTACCTTTTTGCCAAGTTCAACTACATTTTTGTGAATACGGCGCGTCGCACTCCAGACGACCCAGAGCACCACGGGAATCAATGCTCCAGCCGCAGCTTCCGGGTTTAGCGGCACACCGCCGGCCTTGAGCGCCTTGCCGCCATACAAAAGCAAGCTGATAACGTAATACGAAATAGCCGCGATCGACAGCCCTTCCACGGTGGTTTGCAAATGCAGTTGCAGTTCCTGGCCGCGGGTCAGCTTGGCCAGTAATTGTTGGTTTTGGGACTCGGTGACGATGTCCACACGGGTACGTAGCAGTCCACTGGCACGCGCTACCCGCTCAGACAGAGAGGCCAGACGTTGCTCCGTTGCGGCGACTGTGGCCATGGCAGGCGAGAGCCTGCGTTGCATGAATTCCCCAATCGTTTGCGTGCCCGGAATGGTCTGTTCATGCAGTTCCGCAATCCGCTGCGCGACCAGTGCTTCGTAAGCACGTGTAGCGGAAAAGCGATAAACATGGGTAGCGGTAGCCCGCTCTACCCGCGCAGACAGTGACACCAGCGTATCAAGTAAATCCTGGTCCGCAGCGGATTTGTTTTCGAGCTGCGCGGTGATGTCGGCAAGTTCCGCCTCCGCCTGCGCCAGCAAGGGTGCCAGTTCCTTGGCCACCGGCAGTCCGCGCAAAGCCATCAGGCGGTAGGTCTCCAACTCCAACAGACGCTGCGACACCCGCCCGGCCCGCGTTTGCGAGGTGCTTGGCGGGCCAATGACCAGCATGCGCTCAAACCCGCTCGGGCGAAGCGTGAAATCGGTGACAGCCCAGGAATGTCCATTCGCTCCCACCAACGAGGCCACCGTAGGTCGTGCACCAAACCAGCGCTGCACAACTTCCATGGTGCCCTCTGCGTCCGCCAAATTGCCATGCACCATGACCAACTTGATGGCCGCCATCGTCCGACCTGGAATATTGCGCAACCAGTCCTCTGGCAGCACCAGCGAACCCAACAACTCGGGGTCACTCGCACCCAACTGGGCATGCTCAGGCAAAGGCTGCACCAAAGAATAACGCGTGAACTCACTGTGCCGCTCCCACTTCATGGTGAAGCCATCGAGCCGCAGGCGCAGAAAATTGCTCTGCATGCGTTCCACATTCAAGTCCTGCTGACCTGGCAGCGTACGCAGATGCGCGCATTCCTGCTCACGGCTCACATCCTCATTCAGCACCGCCACATAGACCACCAGTGCGGGCATGCGAATGCGTGCCTGCGGACGGGCATGCACTTCGTTGTGCAAAGTCCGGCGCAGGGCATCGTCCACCGGTAGGTAACTCGTGGCGCGTGGGCTTTGGACTTCGGTCATGATGGGAATGGAGCGAGTAGTGGCCGCGTCAATTTACATCAGAAAGCGCGTGCGCCCTGGAAATCCGACACATCGGCCCTATATGCGACTCCAAGCGCATTCCCTCAACCCTGACTCACGAAAGAATATTCATGCTATTTGACTCCTATGCAATGGGCACCACCGCACTGGCAAACCGCACGGTCATGTCTCCCATGACCCGTAGCCGCGCGGTGGACCACAACACGCCAAACGCCTTGATGGCAGAGTATTACGGCCAACGCGCCACGGCTGGACTGATCATTACGGAAGGCGTTTCGCCCTCGCCCAATGGACTGGGTTACGCCCGTATTCCCGGACTATTCAACGCCGAGCAAGTCGCCGGTTGGCGCCTGACCACCGATGCGGTGCACGCCAAGGGTGGCAAGATATTTATACAGTTCATGCATTGCGGTCGTGTAGTTCATGAGGCCAATTTGCCTGCCGGTGCGCGCGTGGTTGGCCCAAGCGCCGATGTATGCCCCGGTGAAATGTGGACGGATGCTTCCGGCATGCAACCCCACACCGCACCCCAGGCCATGACCAAAGCCGATATCGCCGAGGCGGTTGCCGAATTTGCCCACGCCGCCAAGCTCGCAGTGGAAGCTGGCTTTGACGGCATCGAACTACATGCCGCCAACGGCTACCTGATTGAGCAGTTCCTGAATGCCAATGTAAATAAGCGCACCGACGAATACGGTGGCAGCGCTGAAGGCAGGAACCGCTTTGCCCTGGAAGTGGCGCAGGCCTGCGTTGCCGCCATTGGTGCCGACAAAGTGGGTATTCGCATCTCGCCTTATGGTGTATTTAACGGCACCGGCGCATTTGACGGCGTGGACGCTCAGTTCCTGGCTCTGGTAGAGAAACTATCGGCTCTGAAACTGGTCTATTTGCACCAGTTGGATCACTCTGCCATGGGTGCACCGGCAGTTCCCGAAGCCAGCAAAAAGCAATTGCGAGCAGCCTTCAAGCAAACATATATAGCTGCCGGCGGCTTTGATGCCGCAACAGCCGAAGTTGCGCTGACAAACGGTGATGCAGACCTGGTGGCATTTGGCCGCCCCTTCCTTTGCAACCCCGATCTGGTGGCCCGCATGAAGGCTAATGCCGCACTCAATGCGCCCGACATGTCTACTTTTTACACACCCGGCGAAAAGGGCTATACGGACTACCCGACTCTTGCTTGATATGCATCACAACGCAATAACACTAAAATAGTCCCTGGCCCCCGCTATGCAAACGCGCGCGGCGGGGGCTTTTTGCTTATTTATAGCTACAAAGGACCTATATGTCGTTATCTAAAACCACACTGTCAGCCATTCAGCAAGCCGGGCAGGCACTGCACAAAGCCACCGTAGTGGTTGCCGATGCGGTGCGCTCGCAGGCCGAGCACATGGTGGCCACTGTGGCCAGCCAACCATTCCAGGCTGAGGGTGAGCAGGCGTTTACCAATTTCAAAATGTTGGCCCGCTTGTCGCAAGACCTGCTGTCGCTGGAAGATCAACTCAAAACTTTGTACGCTGCGGCTTCTGATTTGGCCAGCCCCGAGATGGATGTAGTTGCAGCCCTGCCGCATGGCTCCGCTCGGGTACGCGTGGCGGCGTCCGCGACAGAAGATGTGGCCGAAGACGTGGTCGTCAAACCCAACCCCACGCGCCGCACCAAGGTCAGCGCCAAACCCGCATCCCAAGTTGCAGCCAAGACAGTGTCCAAGGCTGCAACCAAGAAGGCCGCCAAAGCCATCACGTTGACCGTCAACGACAACAAGGTTTTGCAGTTCATGAAGTCTGTCCTCAAGCCTGGCGAGTCCAGCGCGCTGACAGGCATGGTTATTTCCAAGGGCGCCGGCCTGCCATTGGGCTCGGTTGGCATCTCGGTAAAGAAGGTACTCGCATCGGGTGCCGTGAAGAAAAGTGGTCGCGGCATGTACCTGATCAGTGCTTGAAAATCGCAGTGATTTTTGCCTGACCACTAGACTCCTTTAGTCAGGCATTCGCCAGCGGTGATGTACCAGCCGCTGCGCTAAGACCCCTCCAACTAATTTTGCGCGGCGTGCTCATGAACCTGGGCAACCCCAAAGTAGTTTTTTCTTTCTGGCTTTCATGCCGCAATTCGTTGACCCGGCACATGGCCCGGTCGCAGCAGAGGATGAACCGGGCCGCCGGTACCGTCTTCGCCGGTATGGCATTGCGCCTGGTGGCGGCTCAGCGCTAGGCCGCCGTCGATTGCTTCTACCTTTGCCTGCCTACGCAAATACAGCTCATGCTCAAACATGCGTATGATTCATAGCATGTGCGGATCTGTGTGCGATTTCGGATCTTTAGGAGGCACAGCCACAACGCGAGGCGGACCCTGGCAACGCCGAAAACATACTTCTTGGAACCTTGATGAACACGGGCATCCTGTCCAACCGAATTGCACCGGCCAACCGTTGGTTTCTGGCACTGGCAATGCTGGCGGTTTTGCCCTTTTTGCTTTCGGCCGGTTACTCGCTGGTGCAGCTCTCCCAAGACAAGCAAGATGGTGTGGCACAGCAACTCGCGATCAAGGCAAACAGCGCAGCCCAAGTTGTCAAGGAGCGTCTGGCTACAAATGTGGCCGCGCTCAACGCACTAGCCAGCTCCGACGCAGCGGTGCACGACGACCTGCCAGCGTTGTACCTGCAGGCTCAAAGGGTTATGCAGCGCATGCCGGAAAACAATGCCATTGCACTGACCTCTCCAACAGGACTTATTCTTTTCACAACGCTACAGCCTTTTGGTAGTCCAGCCTTCCCATCGCGCACACCGGAGGTTTGGAAGCGGGTTTTTGATGGTGGGCAGCCGGTGGCCTCCGAACCCTTTACGAACCCGATAAATCTGCGGTTCGTAGTCGCCGTAGGCGTACCGGTTTTTCAACAGGGCAAGGTGGCGTACTGCTTGAGCATCGTTTTAATGACCCATTCCATCAACGACCTGTTGATGGCACAGCATTTGCCGGAAAAATGGTCAGCTGAAATTGTTTCAGGAACGGGCAGGCTGCTGGCACAGTCGCACACTTCGTCGGTCGAAGTAGGCCAGCCCGCCTCCGAAGAAGTCATTCTGGCCAAGGCCACACATCTACAAGGCCTGTTTGACAAACGCAGCGCCGACGGCACGCCAGAGAAGGCCATTCTTGTGCCGATCGGCAATTTTGACTGGTCGATGGCGATGTCCGTTCCGTTGGCCACTTTGGACGAACCGGTACGGCAAGTCACAACGCTGCTTTTGGTGTTTGGCGCTGCATTCGCATTTTTGGGGGGCTTGGCAGTCGTCTTGCCGGCCTATCTTTTGCGAGTCGCAACCGCTGATGCAGAATCCGGGACGCCATCAAAAGCATCAAAGCAGCGTACCCATCTCGCGCCCTCCCTGATTGCCTTGGCTGTCTCCATCGTCTTGGGCGGCTACACCTCTTGGTTCACACAAAGTAACCTGCAAGGCATCGCCGCATCCGTGAACAGGCATCAGCAGATTTTCACCGAGCGACACCAAATCGAGGACTTGCGATTTCTATTCAATGACTTGGAAGCCGGACAGCGAGGCTTTGCAATTACCGGCAGTGAAGTCTCTCTCGAACCCTTTTATGCCGCGTCAAAAAATATTCCGGAGTTAACCCAACGCATCAAGTCGCAAATTTTGACCGCCGATCCGGAGGTGTATAGCTGGAAGGAGTTTGACTTTCTTGCCGATCAATACATGCAATTTGCCAACAAGGTCATTGCAACACGACGCGCAAAGGGAGCGTCTGTCCTTCAGGACGAAAACTTGTTTGCTGGCGGCAAACTCATCATGGCCAAATTGGCACTGCAATTTGACGAAATGATTGTTCGACTGGCCAACCGGACCACCCGAAGCGATGATTCAATTGCGTTACAGCGGGATCAAGCCGCACGCTTGCAATGGCTCAGTTCATTTGCAGTCAGCGCCCTATTCTTGATTTCGGTTGCGATCTGGCTTTATGAGCGGCAAAGACGCATTCAAATCCACGCCAAACTGGAGGCAAGCAATAGCCTGCTGGAGGAACGGGTTGCGCAACGCACACACGACCTGGCTACAGCAAACCAGCGCATTCTTTTGTATGCGCAGGCGGCACAAGCCCTGATAGATGCCGAGCGAAAGCGTTTGTCGCGCGAAGTGCACGATCAGGTTGGTCAGATATTTGTCGGTATCAAGGTGATTGCGGCTTCGCTTAAAAACGGAAAACTGGATGCAGCCCAGCAAGCGGCACTTTTGAGCGCTGTGGACTCCGGCTTAAAGGTCTCACGGCGCATTGCGGCGGAACTGCGCCCGCCGCTGCTGGATGATTTTGGTTTACGTGCCGCGCTTGAGCATTTCCTCAAGTCATGCTGTGAGCCTGCCGGACTCAGCTACGAATTTCATTTTCCAGATGATTGCCGTTTAGCCGGTCTGCAAATGTCCAAGCTCTTTCGAATGGTGCAGGAAGCCTGCGTCAATGTCATTCGGCATGCGAAGGCAATGAACATGGAAGTTGCAGGCAGGTTGAACGGTGAATATCTGGATGTTTTCGTGGATGACGATGGTATTGGTTTTGAACCGGCTCAGGTTCGCGAGGGTGCATTGGGCATCCTGGGCATGCGCGAACGAGCCCAGCTGATTGGCGCCCAAGTCGACATTGGTGTCAGCCCCATGGGCGGTACCCGCGTGCACATCAGGGTTCCGACCTTGGAACCGAAGAAGAGGGAAGACATATGAATATTTTGTTGGTAGAAGACCACCCCATCTTCCGCTTTGGTGTGCGCCGCCTGCTGGAGAATCGATGGCAAGACGTGCATGTGCATGAAGTGGAAACACTGCAGTCCGCATTGGATGCGCTCATGCACTCTGCATGGGACCTGGCGATTGTCGACCTGAAATTACCCGATGCCATGGGCATTGAGGCGGTAGCGCAGTTGCGCCGCGCGGCCCGCAACTTGCGTATGCTGGTGCTGAGCTTGCACGAAGAATCAACCTACGCGCGTCAGGCCTTGCTGCAAGGTGCACAGGGCTACATAACCAAGGACCATGCACCCGAACATCTAATCCATGCGATAGAGCAGATTCTGGCCGGCGGAAGCTATATTTCCAACGAATGGGCAAAGAGTCTGGCCATGGGAACGCTGAACCAGGACGAGCGGCCGGCTCTGGAAAAGCTGGGGGCACAGGAATACCGCGTTATGCTGCAGATCATCTCTGGTGGGCGGGTTTCGGAAATTGCGGCGCGGATGAACCTCTCCCCAAAGACCATCAGCACCTACAGAACCCGCATCTTTGACAAGTTGGGCGTTACCAGCAATGTGGAACTGGCGATGTACTGTCAGCAGCACCACATCAAAGAGGCGGATTGGTAAGATTAATCCTACAACAAAATAAGACTAGGACTACCAACCGACAAGTGCTTTGCGACTATTGTTTTGCAAGCGCCCCTCGCATGCTGGCAGCATGACAAACAAAGACCCCCTACCCCACGCCGCATCCAGCGGATCGGTCGAAGACCCTTCCCAAGTCACACCATCTGCTGCAAAAGCAGGCCCTGAAAAGGCGAAGCTCAAGACGTCCGCCAAGATTCTTCTAGACCGGGAGTTGACCAACCTGATTGCCACGGTGGAGTTTGGCGACTGGCTGATTGGTGAGCGCACCGATGAGCCCGTGACTTCGCTCTACGAGAAAGTTGAAAACATCAGGCAATCGCTTACCCGGAGTGAAACTTTGAGAATTGCGGAAACCGTGTTGTTTGAGTTCTTAACCCTGCAGCATGCAATGCTGGAAAATGCAGAAAAGGCCCGCGCCTCGTATTAAATGGGCACAAGCGGCGCCGCACTTAACCCAAACGGAACAACATCAAGCATTTCAGAGCGGTTGGAGACCCATAAAAAAAATCCCCAAGACAGACGTCCTGGGGATTTTTTTTTGGGTGCGGACAAGTGCCACGCACCGCCGTCAGACTATTTCAACAAGGCGCCTTCGCGCTTGGCATGTATGGCAACCCAAGCCAGGGTCAAAGTTCCAAAGATGGGCAGGAACAGAAAATAGGCCAGACCCAAGAGCGGAGAAAGCGCAAAACCCACCACCCTGGCGGTGCCGCGAGCCGAGAATGCACGCCACAGTGCGGGAGCACCAGTCCAGGCCAACATGACCAAACCAACCAGTGGAAGCAAGAGCGCAAACGCCAGACCGATGAAGGGGGCCACAGCCAGCATTGCAACGCTGCGAATTGCTGCCATTGCAGCGGCATTTTTTGCCAGTGCCTTGCCACCTTGCCATGCCAGCATGGAAGCACCAACCATCGGCAGCGCTAACGCATAGGCGAGCCCGATAAAAGGCGAGGCCAAAAACAGCGCGATGTTGCGAACGCGATGCGTACTTGCGACCGGTACCGCAGGCACCTCGGCCGCCTGCGTCTTGGGCAAGATGTGAGCCACAACAGGAGCCACAGGTGCCTCAGTTGCCTGACGTGCATAGACTGCAGTTTCTTCAATCATTTCCGGAGACAGGGGCTTGCGCACAAAGGCGGAAACACCTGCAGCCTGGGCACGTTGCTCATTAGCCAGACTACCGTAGCCGGTAACAATTACAACCGGGGTCCAGGGGCGCCGGGCCCTGACTTCTTCTGCCAATTCAACGCCATCCATGCCTGGCATCTTGATATCCGTGACTACCAGGTCATAGTCTTGTTCGCGCATGCGCTCAAGAGCCTCTGCTGCATTGTGGGCGGTGATAACTACATAACCCTTGTCCTGAGAAAGCACACGATGGAAGCTCTTACCAACGACAGGGTCGTCATCTACAACTAAAACTTTACGGGTTGCGGTCATGATATTTCTCCAAAAAGACTACCGAACTGAGTCACATGACGCATCAACCATGCCAGCAATTTCCACCCTTGAAATTCAACCTCATTTCCAGTGCTTTGCCTCTGAGACGCCGACAAGTGCGGACGCTGCGCAACCATTTCTGCAGAACGACGAAGTACAAACGGCTTGTACAAATGGATAGCGGCAATGGAAAAAGTCCTTTTAGATCAGCCATTTGCAACCAAAGTTACAAAATATATTTTTTATACATATCTGTTTTTTTCACCCGCTTGATGCGCGACAAAGTTTAGTCAAACACCTGCTGACGAAACGAATCAATGTGCGCACAATGAAATTGGTTTCTTTACCAATGAAGGTGTTCTATGAAACAGCGCGAAATCAGCAGCCGGTTTATTCGACTCGCAACTCTGGTCGCAGCAGCGGCCCTTCTATCAACCACGGCCCATGCAGCCATTGATGCCGATGCAGCCACTGCCCTGGCCAAAAAGAGCGACTGCCTGAAGTGCCACGCTATAGACAAGGACAAGAAAGCCTCTTCCTACAAGAAGATTGCGCAGGAGTGGAAGGGCAAACCCGACGCGGTAGCCAAGCTCACAGATGCCATCACCAAAGGCCCCAAGGTCAAGATGAAAGATGGCACGGAAGAAGACCACAAGATCATTGATTCCAAAGATCAGGCCGGCATCAAAAACCTGGTCGAGTGGATTCTTTCTCAGTAATAACTAACAGCGGTAGCAAGCGTTTGGCACAAAAACGATAGGACTGTGGTGGCACGGAGATTGCGTCTCAAAACGTAGTTTCCCAAAATGCGAGGCCACCAAAATGAATGCCAAAGCGACAGTTCTGGTTGTGGACGATGAGGACATGATTCGCGCTTGCTACCAGCGCATTCTGGCGGGCCGACAGTGCCAGGTTCGCGAAGTTAACAATGGCATGGATGCTTTGCTACTCATGCAGCAGCAGCCCTTTGATGTGGTGTTGCTGGACCAGAAAATGCCAGGCATCGACGGCATGGCCACTTTGAAGTCAATGAAGGCCTTATGGCCTGAAACCGAGGTCATCATGATCACCGGCTACCCGGCGCTGCAGTCAGCCAAAGAGGCGGTGATGGCGGGTGCTTACGATTACCTCGCAAAGCCAGTGGGTCCGGATGAAGTCATTCATGCCACCAACAGTGCCCTGACACACAAGCGCTGGAGACTGCACCAGGACGTGGACGCCAGAACCCCATCGGTTTCATCGGCGGGTTAATAGAAAGAAGAAGTGCCATGCGAAGTCTGACAAAACCAAGCCTTGCCGCCTTGTTGCTGCGCTTATCGCTGGCCTGCCTATTGGGGCTGATGACTCTGAATGCGTGGGCAGGCGATGCAGATATGTCCAAAGAAACCAAGGCCTGTCTTGACTGTCACAACAAGAAGGGGCAGGTTAAGAAACTGGACAACGGCGAAACACTGTCGCTGCATATATCGGCCGACAAATTCGCCCACTCCATGCATGGCGAGACCGACTGCGAAGACTGCCACACCGGCATCGAAGCCAAGACCCACGGCAAGGTCAAGACACCAGTCGCAAGCAAGCGTCAATACACGCTTGACATGCGCGAGTCCTGCCGCGACTGCCACAAGAAAAATTTCAAAGCCTATGAGGATGGCCTGCACGCGGCCCTAGTCAAGGAGGGCCCGAAAGAGGGACGCCTCGATGCACCGCTCTGCTCTGACTGCCACAACCCGCATACGCTGACCTCCACCAAAGAGGTGACACCTTTGTCCGAAGTGCCCTGTGCCAAGTGCCACGAAGCCATATTCAAGGCCTACTCCGGTGACGTGCACGGACAAGAGCGCATCGCCAAGGGTAAGACGGCACCGATTTGCTCAGACTGCCACAAAGCCCATGAAAACAAATCCGCGTCCTTGGGCACCACGGTGCGCGATGCCTGCCTGAAGTGCCACGAGAACGCTGTAGCGCAACACAAGGATTGGCTGCCCAACACCATGCGGCACTTTGAAGCCATCTCCTGCCCGGTCTGCCATGCACCGAACGCCAAGCGCCGCGTGAACCTGCGTCTGTATAACCAGGCGTCGGGCTTGCAGATGCAGGAAAAGGTGGGTGTGCCGCAGTTCGAACGGCTGACTCTGCAGGCCGACGCCAACAACCTGGGCCTGGATGAGCGTGCGCTGTGGAGCCTGTTGAACGAGTTCAGCCAAAGCGACAAACCGGGCTCTACTGTGCTGCGGGGCCGACTGGAAGTCATGTCAGGAGTGGAGGCTCACCAACTCAGCGACAAGGCCCATGCCATCAAGGACTGCGACACCTGCCACCGTGCCGGTGCGCCAGCCTTCCAGAGCGTGAGCCTGACCATCGCCGGCCCAGATGGCCGCCCCCTGCGCCACACGGTACAGAAGGATGTGTTGACCAGCCTGTTGGCTACGCAATCTATTCGGGGCTTTTATGCAATTGGCAGTACCCGCATCAAATGGCTGGATGTGCTGCTGGTTATGGTGGTGTTTGGTGCCTGCTGCGTGCCGCTGGCACACATGGGAGTGAATCGCCTGTTCAAAGGCTTCAGAGACCGCCAGGAAGCCTTGAAACTGGCCGAACAGAAGACCCCTGACGCCACGACCAGCCCCGACCCGCAAGACCGCCCGGGACATTGAAGGAAAAACGCCATGCAAAAGATTTACATCCACCCCTTGCCTGTGCGCATCTGGCACTGGACCAACGCGCTGGGCTTTGTGTTGCTGATCGCCACCGGCCTGCAGATCCGCTACATGGACCTGGCGCAGGTGATGTCCTTCCGCTGGGCTGTCACACTTCATAACTGGATTGGCTTTGTGCTGATAGCCAACTTCTTTGTCTGGTTTGGTTTCTATTTATTTACCGACAAGATCAAGGTCTACCACCCCGAGCTCAACCCGAAAAAATACTTCACCGATAGCTGGAAGCAAATCCAGTTCTACGGCTACGGCATCTTCCGTGGCGAGGTCAACCCGCACCAGCCCAATGCCTACCGCAAGTTCAACCCGCTGCAAAGCATGATGTACCAGATCATCATGATGCTGCTGGTGCCGCTGCAGTTCTTCACCGGTCTGGTGCTGTGGGATGTGACCCGCTTTGCCTCGGTGGTGGAGCTCATGGGCGGCCTGCGGGTGTTGGACACGATTCACGTGCTGCTCTTCATCGTCTTTAGCGGATTCATCATCGTGCACATCTATCTGGGCAGTTTGGGTCACACCCGCGCAGCCCACTTCCAGGCCATGATCACCGGCTGGGAAGACGTTGAGCACGAGGAACACTAACGGAACTATCCGCCGCTCTGCCCTCGATTTCTAACAACGCCCCACTCAAGGCGCATCGGCTTCGTCGTCCGATTCGGTATCGCGCACCCGGATGTGGTACTTCTTCATCAGCGCCTGAAAGTTGGTGCGCTGCATGCCGGTCTCCTCGGCACTGCGGGTCACGCTGAAGCCATTGCGGCGCAGCGTTTCGGTGACAAATAGCTTTTCCACCTCTTCCACCGACTTTTCACGCGTTATTTTCTTGATGCGTTTGAGGTCGTCGCTCGTGCGCGGCACGTCCATCGCACTGGGTGCCATCTCCACAATGCTGCCGAGATGGGCCTGGCGGATCAGGCGGTCTGAACAAAGGATCAGCGCACGCTGCATGGCGTTCTCCAGCTCGCGCACATTGCCCGGCCAGTCATATTGCATCAGCAGGCTCATGGCGCCATCGGAAATTTCAGCCACTGGGCGATCAAGCTCATTGCAATACAGCCTGAGAAAGTGCATGGCCAGTGCGGGGATGTCATCGCGCCGGTCGCGCAAGGCGGGTGAATGGATGGGAAACACATTGATGCGGTAGTAAAGGTCTTCGCGAAAAGTACCTTCTGCCACCATGGCCTTGAGGTCTTTGTTGGTCGCCGCGATCAGGCGCACGTTGGTCTTTTGCACCACCGTGCTCCCCACAGGCCGAAACTCGCGTTCCTGAATCACGCGCAGCAGCTTGGCCTGAGTGACCAAGGGGATATTGCCGAACTCATCCAGAAACAGCGTGCCATTGTTGGCAATTTCGAACATGCCCCGTTTGGCGGCCACGGCGCCGGTAAAGGAGCCCTTGGTGTGGCCAAACAGCTCGCTCTCAAGCAAATTTTCGCTCAGCGTATTGCAGTCGACGGTGACAAACATCTCGTCTTTGCGCAGGCTGTTGTAGTGGATGGCGCGCGCGATCAATTCCTTGCCGGTGCCGCTCTCGCCATTGATCAGAACGGTGCTGTGCGTGGGTGCACATTTGGCGATCAGTGCAAACACTGCCTGCATGGGTTTACTGGCGCCAATGATGTTTTCAAACCGGTATTTGGTCTCCACCGCGCTCTTCAAATGCTGGTTTTCTTTCAACAGTTTGCGGCGCTCCAACGCGCGCACGACCACGAGCTTGAGTTCATCGGGATCAAAGGGTTTGGAGAGATAGTCAAAGGCACCGAGCTTCATGGCCTTGACTGCCGTCTGGATTTCGGAGAGGCCGGTCATCATGATGACGTCGACCTCCGGATGGCGCTCCTTGACCTGTTGCAGCACCTCGAGCCCGTCGATGCCAGGCATCATGATGTCCAGCAGCAGGATATCGAAGACTTCTTCGTTGGTCTTTTTCAAGGCCGCCATGCCATCGGACACGGATTGCACCGCGTAGTCGTCGCGCAGTATGCGCATACAACTGCGCACCACCACCTCTTCGTCATCAACGACCAGAATATTCACTGTCACAGGCTGCTCCAGTTGGAGGTAGGTAGTTGTTTGCCGGAAGGCGCTTCGACCGGAAGAAACACATGGAAGGTGCTGCCCTCGCCCAGAATACTTTCCAC
>CANFNO010000025.1 GCA_947447845.1 Burkholderiales bacterium
TCCCAGGACATGGGTCCTTGTCCAAAGATGCGCGCACCGACATGCAACTAACCCGCGACTATCTGGCTTATCTGCGCGCCACCATGGGTGATGCTGCCAGGAACATGGAACCATTTGAGAGTGCCTATGTGGCCACGGACTGGTCAGCTTTTGAACACCTTCCTCTGTTCAGAGTTGCCAACCGTATGAACGCCTACAACACTTACCTGCTACTTGAGCATGAGGCCAACTGATGGAATTGCGTCGTCGTAAATTGCTTACGGCCACTGCCTGCGCTGTCCTGGTTGGACGGGTACACGCTGCGCCGGCGCAACTGCCCACTGCTGTATCGCTTTCCGATGAGTTGCACCAAGCAGTGGCAACCGGCAGCCCTTTGTTGGTGATGGTGAGCCTGGAAGGCTGTCCGTTTTGCCGTATAGCCCGTGAAAACTACCTGAGTCCGATGCACGATCGTCAGGGTTTGCCAGTGGTGCAGGTCGACATGCGAAGCAAGAAGCTCATCAAGAACTTTCAGGGAGTCATGCAAACACATGACGAATGGATCCGTTCCATGAATGTCAGAGTGGCTCCAACGATTTTATTTTTTGGGCGCGCAGGGGTGGAGATTGTCGAGCGCATGTCCGGCGGCTACATACCGGACTTTTACGGAGCGTATCTGGACGATAGGTTACGCCAGGCCAAGGTACTTTTGGCATCCTGAAACGCAGTTTCCGAAGCGAGACCATCTAGGGTAAACACCACATGACGCGTGGCCCGGATGGCGTCATTATCCATATACTTGTTATTGCTTATATAAAGATTTATGTCGACACCTTTGCGTTCTGTTTGTGAGCCACCTGAGCGTCCTTATTGGCCCAACTGGTTGGCAGGCTTTGCCCTGGGGCTGGTGCTGCTTTTGACTTTCATCCTCACAGGGCATGGCTTGGGAGCCACAGGCTTCACGACACGCTTGAGTGCGTGGTTAGGGGAGTCTGTGCTGCCCGGCTGGACATTGAAGAACGAGTATTTGGGACCCTTCCTGGAAGATGGACCCGTGCTGTCTTCCTGGATCAGCTGGCAGGTGCTCGGGGTGTTTGCGGGTGGTCTGGCCTCAGCCTGGCTGGCTGGGCGCGTGCGCTGGCGCATTGAAGGTGCGGCTTCAGCCGGACGCGCAACCCGTTTGCTTAAAGCGGTGGCCGGAGGCATATTGGCGGGATTTGGCGCACGCATTGCGGCAGGCTGCACCAGCGGTGTGGGACTTTCCGGTTCGGCAGTTCTGGGTGTTGCTGGATTTGTATTCCTGGGGGCATTCTTTGCAGCGGGCTTGCTGGCATCGCGGCTTACCGGTGGAGGTGTGCGATGAGTACTGCTTTAGCGTTGAGTGCACCGGTGTCCGGCATCCTGCTTGGATTCGGATTTGGCTTTGTATTGGAGCGTGCGGGCTTCGGCAGCGGCTGTAAGTTGACGGCACAGTTTCGGTTGACGGACTGGTCGGTATTCAAGGTCATGTTCACTGCCATTGTGTTCGCTGCAGTTGGACTGTATGCGTTGGAATTGGGTGGACTGGTTGACGCAAGCCGGATGTATGTCCCTGCACCTTATCTCTGGGCCATTGCTGCAGGTGGCGCGGCAATTGGCGCAGGGTTTGCAGTGGGTGGATATTGTCCGGGCACGGCTATGGTGGGTATCACAACCGGACGAGTGGATGCGATGGTATTTTTCGCCGGTTTGCTGGTTGGAACTTTTGCCTTCGCAAGCCTATTCCCCTGGCTGGAACCACTCACCACGGCAGGAGAACTCACTAAGGGCGATCGTTTGCCAGAGCTCCTGGGCATGCCTGAATGCATGGTCCTCGCCGCCATGGTGTGCGCCGCAATTGGCGTGTTTTATCTGGGCGGGTGGTTTGAACGCCGTGCCCAGGCCATCCCTCAAGCGCTAGAAACCCAATCTCCCTACCATTAGGAAAAGTCCATGAAACCTGTTCGTAAAAATGCCGCCTCCTTGGCGGCCGCATTGGCCATCGCTCTGCTGACCTTGCCTGCAGCACCGGCGGCCAGTGCTGCAGACGCGCCTGTCAAGCAAGCGTCAGCCCCATGTTCTGGGAACCCCTGTGGTGGTAAGCGCAAATGTCCCAAGACCGACAGCGAGAACCCATGTGCTGGTGCCAAGTGCAAGAAGAACAACGACAACCCCTGCGCCGGCAAGTCCAAGTAATGACGGAGGAAGCGCAATTGGCCATGCAGTCTGCGCTCGTGAGGCAACTGGCGCTGGCAAAGAAGTCACGTTCCACGCTGTTTCCATTCATTGGGCGCAGTGCGCAGTTTCAGGCAGGGCAGCACTACCCTAATAACGATGCAATAGACACTACCGCAGCGTGGCAGTTCTACTACCACGCTCACGAAGGTGACGGTGAAGGAGGCGCGCGCCATCCGCAGGAGCACGGACACATCCACCTCTTCAGGCGCAGTGCCAAGGGCCTGCTGTCGCATTTGGCTGGCTTGTCGTTGGATGCGCGCGGCATTCCGCTGACCTGGTTTGCATGCAATCAGTGGGTCACTGGTGAGCGCTGGCGGTCCGGGGCCGACATGGGACGCGGTTTGCACTCATTGACACTTGAAGTGCGTGGCCCTTTGGCGGGGGCAGCGAATTGGTTGGCGGATCTGGTGCGCGGCTATGCGCAACCCCTGCGCGACATGCTCTTGGCCCGCGACGCAGCGCTGAGCGCATATTGTGAGCAGCAGCAAGTCAGTTCCACTCAGGCGATGAACGACCGCAACATTGCAGTCTGGAGTTCCTTCCCGATAGCGTGGCCCGATGATGCTGTGGCGTTGCGTGGCCAGGTATGCACTTACGACAACCCAAGGAGATGAGTATGAAATTAGCGACGAAATGGATGGCCGCGAGTGCCTTAGTGGCGCTGTCACAGTGGGCAGCTGCACTGCAGGTGCCGGGCCCGGTAGTGGACGGCGAGTGGCTGTCCAAAAACAAGGCCGATGTGACCGTGCTGGATATTCGGCCCGATACCAAGTCTTTTGCAGGCACACCGCAGTTTGAGACGGACAAAAAGACGGGTAAGAAGGTACTGGTCGAGCTCGGTGGTCATATTGCCGATGCCGTGTCAGTGGACCCGAAGACTATCCGTGTGGAGCGGACCATCGGTGGACTCAAGGTCAAGTTCATGTTGCCTGAGCGCGCAGATTTTGAAAAAATGGCGCGTAGCTGGGGCGTACAAAACGGCAAACCTATCGTTATTGTCCCGGCCGGTCAGGACGCTACTGATCTGAATGATGCAACCCGTCTGTATTGGCAGTTCAAAGTCTTCGGTGAAGACAACATCACTTTGGTCAATGGCGGGACCAGCGCCTGGATTAGCGAGGGGCGTGACGTCGTGAGCGGGCCAGGCAAGGCTGCTGAAGGAAACTGGAACGGCAAACCAGAGCGTATGGAAATGCTGGCCACATCCGATGATGTGGAAAAAGCCATCGCTGGCAAGTCTGCCCAATTGGTGGATGCGCGCAATGCCTCCCAGTATTTAGGTCTTACCAAGCGAGACGTTGTGGCCGGATTTGGTCACATTTCAGGCGCCAAAAATGTTTCGAGCGAACTGTTTGTTACCACCGGGGGGGACGCAGCTCGCATGCTGCCTGTAGCCACTTATCGCGATGTTTTTAAAGCCAGTGGTGTGGACCCCCAAGCACCAGCTATTGCGTATTGCAACACTGGACATCTGGCATCCGGTGCATGGTTTGTAATGTCTGAAGTGTTGGGAAACAAACAAACCAAACTCTATGACGGCTCAATGCATGAGTGGACCCTTGAAAAGCGACCAACGCAGTCCGTTGCGCGAGAGTAAAGGGTATCCATGTTACGTTTCGTTATTTCTGCCCTGGCTCTGTTTGCTTTGGCTGGCGAGTGTCAGGCGCAAGATGCAGTTTTTTCCACCAAATCGCTGACACCTGAAACTGCGCTTACGGCCGCACGTGTTGCTCTCGAAGCATGCAGAAGGCAGGGGTTTCAGGTGGCCGTGGTAGTAGTGGACCGATCTGGTCTTACGCAAGTGCTGTTGCGGGATCGGTTTGCTGGTGCGCATACTGTTGAATTGGCATCCAATAAGGCATGGACCGCAGCAAGCTTTCGTATGGCTACCAGTGCACTGGCCGCAGAGACCCAGGCGGGCAAAACACAAAGTGGTATGCGCAACCAGGCTCGCTTCGCGGGTGTTGCAGGTGGTCTACCAATTGAGGGGGCTGGTAGCGCGCTGGGTGCTATTGGCGTATCCGGTGCTCCTGGTGGCGATGCGGATGAGGGCTGCGCCAAGGCCGGTATTGGTGCAATAACTGAAGCGATTGATTTGTAGTTGTGATGTGAACTTCAGCTTGCCTTGAAGTTCACACCCCGTGTGCAGACGCTACTCAGCTATTGAGTAGCTTGCTCCACGAGCCAATGTTGTGAACGTTCTGGTAGCCATTTTTCTGTAGCAGAAGTTTGGCCATTCCACTGCGCGATCCACTAGCACAGCAGAGTACAACCGGCGACGATTTGGGTATTTCGCCGAGACGGTTTCCCAATTCGTTCAGAGGGATATTCACTGTCCCGGGGGCGTTTCCATTTGTAAACTCGCCTGCGGATCTGACATCGACAAACAGCGCACCTTTCATCTTGAGGTCGGGCAGCATAGCAATCACCTTTTTAGAATTCCACCATTTGTAAGTGAACCAAAGCGCTGCAGCTATGAATGGCCAATACTGTGAAATCAGGTCAGACACATTCATACGACTTCATTGGACATCAGATCAAACGCACTTAAAGCCTCGGCCGTATACATCAGCGCGGGGCCACCTCCCATGTAGACACAGACTGTGAGCGTCTCTTCGAGCTCTTGTCGTGTGCATCCCATTTTGATAAGTGCTTTGATGTGAAAGCCTATGCATCCTGAACAATGCTGCGTAATTCCAATGGCCAGGGCCATCAACTCCTTGGCCTTGGCGCTGACGGCGCCCTCTGCCATAGCGCTGCGCGCAAGTTGACCAAAAGCCTGCATAGCATCGGGCTGGCCTTTGCGTAGTGGAGCCAGATTTTGGTTGATGTCTTTAATTAGGCCGGAATGATCAAAGGTGCTCATTTTGTGGTTTCGTTAGTAAATTACGTTGCAATCGCGTGACGTGGGACTAACTCTTGACCTTGCAGGTGCTCCAACCAAAGATTGCGTAGGGAGGGCACCATCCCAAAGCCCCGGTAGCCAATGGCACAATGCCCAGCCAACCCCAAACACCCACGGTACCGGTTAACGTGAGGCCAATCAGGATAAGTCCAACGACTATGCGCAGAATGCGGTCAATACCGCCGACATTTGATTTCATAAATTGGTCCTTTTGATAAATTAAAGTTGCTTGTTCTCAACTTTGCATGTGTCTGGCCGTTCGCACATAGGCATGGGACAGCGATTGACTTCAAATGGAGACATCGACAAGAGAGTTGTCAAAGTCCCGGAGAGCGCAGTTGCTGCCCAAAACAAGAAGAATCCAGCCGTATACGCGGCTTGTCGACTGATTTCATTGGTGCCGTGGAGCCAATGTAAATCCTGTGGATCTACAAATGCAAAAACCACCAACTCCAAGACGGCAGCCATCAAAAATGAAGGCCAGGCAATCCACATCAATCTTTGTTTCATTTTGGTTTCCTGGATGAATCAGCGAGCCTAACGGGGAACGATGAATACGGCTTTTTCGCTTATGCCTTTGCCGATGTTCGGTGCGTCAATCTTGAAATGGATAGTGTGCGAACCCGGCTCGGCACCTTCGTATGGAAGTTGCAAGCGCACCGGAACCCAGCGCGATTGGGTGGATTCGATGGTGACGTCCACTTCACTCGCCACTTTCAGCTCGGGCAAGCCCTCGACTGAAATATGGAATCGCTGCGTGCTTTCAGTGGCATTCATTACCTGAATGCGGAACACATTCTCTATCTTGCCACCCTCGGCAATGCGGGCGAGTGAACCGCGGTCACGCACCACATCCACCTTAAAGGGTATGCGCAGAGCCAAACTCATTGCCATGCCGACCACCACCATCCCAAGAATGGTGGTGTAAATAAGTACGCGAGGGCGGAACACATGGCTGATGGTTTTGGCCTTGGTCCACTTTTGCTCAAGCGCATGTTCAGTGGTGTATTTGACCAGGCCGCGCGGATATCCCACTTTGTCCATCACCGTATCGCAGACATCTGCGCAGGCACCGCAGCCAATGCACTCGTATTGGAGGCCTTTGCGGATATCGATACCGGTGGGGCAGACCTGCACGCACAGGCTGCAGTCAATGCAAGCGCCCAGATTCAAGGTTGAAAGGTCAGCCTTTTTGCTGCGTGCACCGCGCGGCTCGCCACGATCTTTGTCATAGGTGACTATGAGAGTGTCCTTGTCAAACATGGCACTCTGGAATCGAGCGTAAGGGCACATGTATTTGCAGACCTGTTCGCGCATGAAACCGGCGTTGCCCCACGTAGCAAAGGCGTAGAAGAAGGTCCAGAAAATTTCCCAGGAACCCAGGTTCCATTCGACAAACTCAGTGGCCAATTGGTGGATAGGCGTGAAATAGCCGACAAAAGTAAAGCCGGTCCACAAGGCCAGTGTGATCCACATGAACTGCTTGGCGGCCTTGCGCGCGACTTTTTCCGCAGTCCAGGGACCAGCATCCCGGCGCATGCGCATGGAGCGATCGCCCTCGGCTAGCTTCTCCAACCACAAAAAGATTTCTGTGTATACGGTTTGCGGGCAAGCATAGCCACACCACAGGCGCCCGGCCACGGCGGTGAATAGGAACAGTGAATAGGCCGAAATGACCAGTATGCCGGTGAGGTAAATGAAGTCCTGCGGGTACAGCACTAGGTTAAAGATGTAGAAGCGCCGGGCACCAAGATCAAAAAGTATCGCCTGTCGCTGGCCCCACTCCAGCCAGGGCAGACCGTAAAAGATGATCTGGGTAAGGAACACCAATATCCAACGCCAGCGTGAAAACAGGCCGGAGACGCTGCGTGGGTATATCTTCTTGTGTGCTTGATAGAGCGACACCAATTCAGCGTCAGCATCCGCCGGTGGCGCTATGGGCTCGCTGGATACAGCGATGGGAATGATCGTCTTGACCGTGGGTTTTGAATCAAACAATTGGAGCCTTCAGCCTGTTGCCTATTTCCTCAATAATACTCATACCTGTATAGAGATGATTGATATAAATCAATCGAGCAAAGGCAAGATTTTTAAACTTTGACAATGTATTGCATACCCATACCAGTATAGATTAAACTGTCGCGTACCGTAAGTTGAATCTACCCAGGCGCATATGACAAACACGTACTTCCCCTTGAAACTGGCCACGCTAGGCCTACTGGGCGCTATGGCGATCCTCGTACCGGCGCTTACTTTTGCCGAAGGTGTGCCTATAGCGGCGGTTCAAAGCACACTGACTGCAGGCAGTTTTGTACTGGACGGCGTGATTCAGGCAGTCAAGCAAAGCACAGTCGCATCCCAGGCATCCGGTCGGATAGCCATCTTCAGCGTGAAAGCAGGTGACAGGGTTCACGTCGGGCAGGTTCTCGCCACCATTGATGACCGCGAGACCCAGGTCGGAGTTCAGCGTGCACAAGCGCAAACAGCCCAAGCTGACGCCGAATTGCGCAATGCAAAGGCTCAAATGGAGCGCATCCGTGAATTGCAGACTCAAGGATTCGTCAGCAAGGCCGCGTTTGATACGGCCAACACGCAATACCAGGCAGCCCAGGCGCAGCGCGATCAGGCTACTGCCAGCGTACGTCAATCTGGTATCACACAAGGTTTCACGCGCGTAACCGCACCGATGGATGGATGGGTGTTGCAGACTTTTGCGCAAGCCGGTGATTTGGCGGTTCCAGGTACGCCGCTGTTGGTGGTGTACGCGCCACAGCCATTGCGCGCAGTAGTACAGGTCCCTGCATCTCGCAGTCTGTCGGTGCGTCAGGCCAAGCAGACAATCGTGCTGGTGGGTGGTGGGTCAGGCCCGGGCCAAAGCATTTCCCCACTGAACCGCCTGGAGGTTCCGTCCAGTGATCCGGTGTCTCAAACTACGGAATGGCGTATGGACCTTCCAGTCAAGGAAGCCACGTCGCTGCTGCCGGGGCAACAAGTACGGGTGAGTTTTTCAGTTGATGCAACTTCTGCCAGCTCCCACTTCTTGGTTCCGGCATCTGCCGTGATTCGCCGAAACGAGTTAAGTGCCGTCTATGTGGTGGCGAACCAGCATTTCGCCTTGCGCGCTGTGCGCTTTGGGGCAGATCTAGGCAGCCAGGGAGTGGAGGTGCTTTCGGGCCTGCGAGCAGGCGAATGGGTTGCAACCGATACAGTGCGAGCATCCCAACCCGATGCTATCCCGGCCACCAAATAAGCAGGTCATGAATAAGTCAATCACCCTGGGAATCTCCGGTCGCGTAGCAGCGGCATTCCAAAATAATGCGCTAACCCCCTTGTTGGCTGTTGTCGCCCTGTTGCTAGGGCTGTTTGCAGTGTTGGTGACTCCACGCGAGGAAGAGCCGCAAATCAACGTCACGATGGCCAATGTGCTGATCCCCTTTCCCGGGGCCAGCAGTGCGGATGTGCAGAACATGGTGGCCAAGCCAGCCGAGCAGGTGTTAGGGCAGATGGCTGGCATTGAGCATACCTACTCCGTGGCCAGGCCAGGCATGGCCGTATTGACCGTTCAATTTAAGGTCGGTGTTGCGCACTCGGAAGCTTTGGTCCGTCTTTTTGATGTGCTTAACGCCAACCAAGACTGGCTGCCGAAGGACCTCGGTACGCTGACACCTATTGTCAAACCCAAAGGTATAGATGACGTACCGGTGGTGGCCGTGACCTTGTGGGCCAAGGATGCAACGTCAGCCATGGACCTGGAAACTGTGGCCCATGCGCTGGAGACTGAAGTGAAGGCAGTACCGGGCGTACGGGAAGTCCAAACATTGGGCGGTCCCGGGCGATCCGTGCAGATTCAAGTGGATCCGGCGCGCATGCGCGCGCGCGGTATCGACATCTTGACCCTGCAAAAATTGGTGTCTGCTGCCAACTATGGAATGCCAGCAGGTACGGTGGTGAACCCATCTGCCAATGCGCAAATGTTGAACGTGGAAGCGGGTGAGTTCCTGCGCAATGCGGATGACGTTGCGGACATGGTGGTCGGTGTCAGCAACGGGAAACCAGTCTTTTTGCGAGATGTCGCAGTCGTAAGCATGGGAGCCCAGCAGGTAAAAAGCTACGTCTGGTTCACTCCAGGCGCTGCCGCCGAGAAAGAGGCTGGACCAGGTATTTCGGCCCAAACGGGTCAGTCCTACCCGGCAGTCACCATTCAGGTTACGAAGAAGCCTGGTGAAAACGCGGTGGACGTGTCAACCGCGGTACGTGTCAAAATTGACGCCCTACGTAACACCGTCATTCCCGCTAATGTGGAAGTCACCGCCACACGTGACTACGGCCTGACAGCTGCTGAAAAGGCCAACAAGTTGATACAAAAGCTGGCCTTTGCCACGGGTTCGGTCATTTTGCTGGTCGGCTTTGCTCTGGGTCGCAGGGAGGCCATCATCGTAGGCGCGGCAGTGATACTTACTCTTACTGCGACCTTATTCGCCTCATGGGCCTGGGGCTTCACGCTCAACCGGGTATCTCTGTTTGCCCTGATCTTCTCTATTGGCATTTTGGTCGATGACGCGATTGTGGTGGTTGAAAATATCCACCGCCATCAGCAACTCAACCCGGATGCGCGCTTGGTCAAGATCATACCGCGTGCTGTGGATGAAGTGGGCGGCCCCACTATTTTGGCCACACTCACTGTGATAGCTGCGTTGCTGCCCATGGCCTTTGTCTCGGGGCTTATGGGGCCCTATATGAGCCCCATCCCCATCAACTCCAGTTTAGGCATGGCAATTTCCTTGGCCATAGCTTTCACCGTGACGCCATGGTTGGCGTTGAAATTCATGCGCGAACATGGAAGCCATCAAGAGCATGAAACGGCCGAGGTCAAGACATCTAAAGTCCAGAAGCTCTTTAACTTCATTCTGTCTCCTTTCCTTGAAAGCGCACGAAAGCGCTGGCTTTTGTTAGCGGGCATTCTTGCTGCGTTGATGCTGTCGGTAGGACTGGCTGCTGTGCAACTGGTCGTGCTCAAGATGCTGCCCTTTGACAACAAGAGTGAGTTTCAAGTGGTGGTAGATATGCCGGCTGGAACCCCGCTGGAGGAGACCGCCGCAGCATTGCAGGAACTTGGTGCATTCCTGGCAACGCAGCCAGAAGTCACCAATTTGCAGGCCTATGCAGGAACGGCCTCGCCCATTACCTTCAATGGTCTGGTGCGCCAGTACTACCTGAGGTCTGATATGGAACAGGGCGACCTGCAAGTGAACTTGGTTGACAAGCACCACCGCAGCGACAAGAGCCATGTGATTGCCCAGCGCTTGCGTCCAGCATTGGAAAAGATTGGCCAGTCCCACCACGCACGCATCAAGGTCGTGGAAGTGCCGCCCGGCCCTCCGGTGATGTCGCCCCTGGTGGCCGAAATCTACGGACCGGACGAAGCGGGACGCCAGAGCCTTGCCCTACAAGTGGAAAAGTCGTTCGCCTCCACCGCGGATATTGTGGGCATAGACAACAGCTTGCGTGAAGATGCTGCGCGTGCTTTCCTTCGTGTGCGTCGACAGCGCGCGGACAGTCTGGGTATACCGGTGGCCGCCATTGCACAAACCGTGGCCTCAGCGCTATCAGGATCGGATGCCGCTTACCTGCACGATGGCCAGTCAAAATATCCTGTACCCGTGCGAATTCAATTGCCATTGGAGAGTCAGGTTGGATTGGACGCGATTCTGGCATTGCCGATGCGAGCGTCAAACGGGCAATTGGTACCGCTCTCGGAATTGGTGCAAGTGGAAATGGGCGTGATCGACAAGCCGCTCTATACCAAGGACCTCAAAGGTGTGAGTTACGTGTTTGGCGATATGGCAGGGAACTTGGACTCGCCGCTCTACGGGCTGTTCGCCATTCGCTCAAGCATAGAGAAACAGGTCAAGACAAGTATGGGTGAGTATTGGATTCACCAGCCCACGGACACCTACCGCCAATACGCTTTGAAATGGGACGGTGAATCGCAAATCACCTATGACACCTTCCGCGATATGGGTGCCGCATACGGTGTGGGCCTGATCCTGATCTACTTGTTGGTAGTGGCTCAGTTTAAAAGCTACTTGACGCCGTTGGTCATCATGGCGCCGATTCCGCTAACGATTATTGGTGTCATGCCTGGCCACGCCTTGTTGGGTTCGCAGTTTACGGCTACCAGCATGATTGGCATGATTGCCCTGGCCGGCATCATTGTGCGCAACTCTATTCTGTTGGTGGACTTTATTGAACTTCAGGTAAGCCAAGGAGTAGCCTTCAAGACGGCCGTGCTGCAGTCTGCCGTGGTGCGCGCCCAGCCGATTGTGCTAACCGGCCTGGCCGCCATGATTGGTGCGTTCTTCATTCTGGATGACCCGATCTTCAACGGCCTGGCCATCTCGCTCATCTTCGGCATTCTGGTATCCACCATGCTCACGCTGGTGGTGATACCTGTTTTGTACTACGCGCTGTTCAGGAATCGTATGCCAGCACCCGCGCACGTGCCGACGACATCCGTATAACCCTTTAACTTTACCCAGGAGTACTCCATGACCATCGCCCGATATATCCACCTCTTTGCAGGAACTTTCATCCTCCTTTCATTGGCCTTTGGTGTGGATGCAAGCCCCCTGTTTGTTTCCCACAACTGGCTTTTCCTTACGGCCTTTGTAGGCGCCAATTTGTTTCAATTCGGTATTACCGATGTCTGTCCCATGGGTTGGATGCTCAAGAAGCTGGGCGTGCCTGAATCAAAAGCTTCTTGTGGAACTTAGGCTGTGCATTCTTACTGGAGAACTCTATGAGTGAACCAAATCCGCAGGTCATTCGAAGGAAGCCAGCCAAAGTGCTGCATGGCCTGGAAAACGATGATGCGCGTACGGACATCTTGAACCGACTTCGCCGTGCAGAAGGGCAAATTCGTGGCATACAACGCATGGTAGAGAACGGTGAAGATTGTCAAAGTATTGGCCAACAATTTTCCGCGGCTCGAAAGGCGCTGGACAGTACCTACCTGCGCATGACAGTCTGCTTCGCAGAGCAGGAAATTGAGTCTTTAATGGCAAATGGAGCCGCCTCTGGCGAAACAAAGACCGTGGTACTCAAGGATTTAGAGGCCATGTTGGCCCGCATGCGCTAAAGCCCCGCTTCAACTCCACGAGTCCATCAGCGGACCACCCTGTTCAATTAAAAACTCCTTGAAAGAGCGCACCGCAGGGGACAGTTTCTTTTGCTGCAGATGCGTCACATACCAGTGACCCGGTGGCGGTAAACCCTGAACATCCACCAGTGCAATATGCCCGCTGGCCAGTTCATGGCGCAGCGTGCGCAACGACAAAAAGCTCAGCCCCATGCCCGCCATAACCGCCTGCTTGATGGTTTCGTTGCTGGGCATTTCCATTTCGATAAGCAGCGGTGTCTTGTGTTGCGCAAACAGCCGCTCCATGGCCGCGCGTGTGCCCGATCCATCTTCGCGCACGACAAACTTGTAGTCGGCCAAGGCAGCAAAGGGAAGTTGCTTGCGCCGCGCGAGCGGGTGATTTGGGGCCGCAACGATGGCCAGTGGATTGGTTGCGAAGGCCGTGGCCTCGCAGTCAATATCGGAGGGTGTCCGACCCATCACCACCAGATCGACCTCATTGCGAGCCAGCAGGCCCAGCACGTTCTCACGATTCTCAATTAGCAACTGCACGTGGATGCCTTCAAATAGCTTGCCAAACTGCACCAGCAACATGGGAATGAAGTACTTGGCGGTGCTGACCACTGCCAGATCGATGCGCCCCTTTTTGAGGCCAATGTGGTCAGCCATCTCGGCTTCCAGGTTTTTAAGCTGACCCATCGCAGCTTGCGAATGGGCCAAAAACACTTCGCCCGCGTGAGTCAGGCGGATGTTTCGTCCCACAGGCTCAAAAAGGGCCAGTCCAAAGGCTTCCTCCAATTGCCGGATCTGCATGGAGACAGCGGGCTGGGTCACAAACAAACGTTCGGCAGCCTTGGATACCGACTTCTGGCGTGCAACTTCCA